>NZ_JALHPM010000095.1:0-25843 GCF_022842525.1 Luteitalea sp. | reverse complement strand
CGGGGCAGCGGGCCGTGCTGGTGCCGGCCAGCCGGCTCACGCCGACCGGGGCGACCACCGGACTGGCCATCGACGACTACGTCTGGTCGTCCGACGGTCGCCGGCTCCTGATCTTCACGAACACCCGCAAGGTCTGGCGCGACAACACGCGGGGCGACTACTGGGTGCTGGACCTCGCGGACGGTGGCCGGCTGCGTCGGCTCGGGGGCGACGCCCCCGAGGCCTCGCTGCTGTTTGCGAAGTTCTCGCCCGACGCGACGCGCGTGGCGTACGTGCGCGCCAACGACCTGTACGTCGAGCGGCTGGACGATGGGCAGATCACGCGCCTCACGCGCGACGGCAGCGCGACGACGATCAACGGCACGTCCGACTGGGTCTACGAGGAGGAACTCGGTGTGCGCGATGCCTTCCGCTGGAGTCCGGACAGCCGCGCCCTCGCGTACTGGCAGTTCGACAGCACCGGCGTCGAGGCCTTCACCCTCATCAACACCACGGACACGCTGTATCCCGCGCTGACGCGCATCCCGTATCCCAAGGCCGGCACGACCAACAGTGCCGTGCGCATCGGTGTGGTTGCCGCCACGGGCGGTGCGACCACCTGGATGCAGATCCCCGGTGACCCCCGCGAGCACTATCTCGCCCGGCTCTCGTGGATCGACACCGGCACGCTGGCCATCCAGCAGCTCACGCGCCTGCAGAACCGGCTCGACGTGATCCGCGCCGACGCGCGCACCGGCGACACCCGACGGATCCTGCGCGACGAGTCGTCGACGTGGGTCGATGTCGACGACGACCTGCGCTGGATCGAGGACGGCCGCGCCTTCCTGTGGGTGAGCGAGCGCGATGGCTGGCGACATGTGTATCGCGTGTCGCGCGACGGCGGCTCGCCGCAGTTGCTGACCCGCTTCGAGGCCGACATCCTCGCGGTGGCGGGTGTCGACGAGAGCCGTGGCTGGCTGTACGTGACGGCCTCGCCCGGCAACGCCACCCAGGCGTCGCTCTACCGCGCGCGGCTCGATGGCACCGGGACGCCCGAGCGCGTCACGCCGATGGATGCGCCCGGCACGCACGCCTACGTGGTGGCCCCGGGTGGGCGGCTCGCCTTCCACACCCATTCGCGCATCGACACGCCGCCCTCGACCGACATCGTCGAACTGCCGTCGCACAGGCCGTTGCGGGCGCTGACCGATACCGCGGCGCTCGTGGAGCGGTTGGCGCCACTCGTGGCCTCACCGACCGAGTTCTTCACCGTGGACATCGGCGGCGGTGTGTCGCTCGATGCGTGGATGGTGAAGCCGCGTGACTTCGATCCGGCGCGTCGCTATCCCGTGATTGTCTACGTCTACGGCGAACCGGCGGGCCAGACCGTGGTTGACCGCTGGATGGGTGCGCGCCATCTCTTTCATCGTGCGCTGGCCGACGTGGGATACCTGGTGGTGTCGTTCGACAACCGGGGCACGCCGGCGCCGAAAGGCGCGGCGTGGCGCAAGGTGATCTACGGCACGGTGGGAGACCTGTCGGCGAAGGAACAGGCCGCCGCGGTGCGTGCCCTCGCGGCGTCTCGTCCGTACGTGGACCTGGCGCGGGTCGGCGTGTGGGGATGGAGCGGCGGTGGGTCGAACACGCTCAACACGATGTTCCGCTTTCCCGAGGTGTTCCACGTCGGCGTCTCGGTGGCGCCGGTGCCCGATCAGCGGCTCTACGACACGATCTACCAGGAGCGGTACATGGGGACACCCCAGGGCAACCCCGAGGGATATCGGCTCGGATCGCCCATCCATGTCGCCGAGGGCCTGCGCGGCCGCCTGTTGCTCATCCACGGGTCGGGCGACGACAACGTGCACTACCAGGGCACCGAGCGCCTGGTGAACCGTCTGGTCGAGCTCGGCAAGCCCTTCGACATGATGGTCTACCCCAACCGCTCGCATGCCATCAACGAAGGGACGGGTACCTCGGCGCACGTCCATGGGCGCATCGCCCGGCATTTTTTCGAGCACCTGCCGCTCGGGGGGCGATAGCGTCGCGGCAGCTGCCTGATTGGTACTGTCCTCCGACGAGGGGTGGGGGGAACAAGCATCGACGCGGAGACGCTGACGGTCGTCGCCGAGCCTCATCGCCCTCCTTCATGCCAGGCGTTCGACAGGCGCGCGCAGCAGGAGCATGATGCAGGAGGGCATTCATGCTCCCCTCGCTCCCTGGAGCGGCCATGTTCGCCACGTCGTCCTGCCTGCGCGCGTGCGTCTGCATGCTCGTCGCGGTCGGTGCAGTCGCCATCACGGCATCGGGCCAGACACCGGAGGTCCTTCTCTCGACGACGACGACGGGCCCACCGACGGGCGCATACCTCAGCGGTTCCGGGCGCGTCATCCTTGTGCAAACCCTGGCGCCACTGGACACTGCCGCCACCGAACCGACAAGCGACCTGTATCTCTACGACCGTGCCGCGCCAGCGTGGCGTAGCATCCCCAGGTCACTCCTGCTCGAGGGCGTGCCCTCCTTCTACTCGAATGAGGAAGTCCACTTCACCGCGTTGGCCATCTCCACCTCGGGCCGGTACGTCGCGTATTCGGTGGAGAAGGTCCTCGGCCAGTACACCGGGTACCGGGCCGCCATCGCTCGCTACGACGTCCAGACCGGGACGGTCGCGTTCGCCTACAAGGCGGCCGCGCCATCAGACGCCGCGCCCTCGCATCTCGCCATGAGCGCCGACGGCTCCACGTTCGCCTGGCTGCGGATACAGCCTGAGGACGTCGGCGTCGAGGTGGCACGCCCGGGAGAGCCATCCCGTGTCGTCGGTCATCCCTGCCGGAACCGTTCGCTCGACCTGCCCCAATGCCTGTACGCTCCCGCGCTGAGCGCCACCGGCGACAAGGTGCTGTATATCGTCGGTCCCGACTCTGTCGATGCGCGACCGCAGGGGCTGGCTATCGTGGACACGGTGTCAGGCGTGCGGCAGTCCTACCCGGAGTTCACGCCCGCGGGCGGTGAGCCGCGCCGGCTCGGGACCAACAGTGACGCCACCTTCGTCGCTGCGCCCGGTGTCCAAGGCGCCGGCGGTGTCTTCGACGTCGCGCGCCGGCGACTCGACACGCTCGAACGACCCGCCCCGGCGCTCCCGCTGCTCGCACTCGATGTCAGTGACGATGGCGCAACCGTGCTGACCCGTGAGCCTGCGGACCCGAGCCGCACCATCCTGTACGACCGCGTCGATGGTCGCGCCGTGCAACTGGGATCGGACTTCAACACGGCCTGGGGATTGTCAGACGATGGCGCGACGGCCCTCACGCTGGACACGCCGCCCGGCCCCGTCAGCGCGTTGCGAGTCTGGTCGCTCGATGCCGACGGCGACGGCATGAGCGACGCGTGGGAGGCGCGCTACGGCCTGTCGCCTTCAAACGCCGCCGACGCGACGGTCGACAGCGACGGTGACGGGCGCACGAACCTGCAGGAGTTCGCGGTGCGCTCGCATCCGACGGCGCCCGTGGCCAACCAGCGCCTGTTCGCGGAAGGTGCAGGCGGCACCTTCTTCGACACACTCGTGCACGTGTTCAACCATGGCGACAGCCCGGCCACGGCGGTGGTCGGATTCTTCGGCGCCGACGGCACGCGCACCAGCCGTGCCCTCTCACTCGCGCCGAAACAGCGAACCATGCTCGCCTCGTGCTGCATCGCCACGCTGTTTGCGACCGAGTTCGCCATCGTCGTGGAGAGCAGCCTACCGGTCACGGTCGAACGCGAGATGTTCTGGGATCGCACCAGCGGGTATGGGTCGCATGCCACGGCGGGCAGCGCGTCGGCCGCCCTCGAGTGGTACTTCGCCGAAGGGGCGACGATTGCCGGCATGCAGCTGTTCTACCTGCTCGCGAATCCTGCGGACACCGACGCTGCCGTGATCGTCGAGTACCTGTTGCAGTCGGGCAGGAGCGTGACGCGGACCTACGCAGTCCCCGCACACAGCCGCCGCACGATCTGGGTGAACCAGGAAGGCGCACCGCTGGATAGCGCGGAAGTGGCTGCTCACGTCATGTCGTCGGTGCCCATCGTGGCCGAACGCGCCCTCTACCTCACGCGTCAGGGTCAGCTGTTTGCCGCAGGCAGTGCCAGCGCGGGCGTGCAAGCCCCAGCGACCACGTGGACGTTCGCGGAGGGCGCCACAGGCGCGTTCTTCGACACGTTCATCCTGGTGGCCAACCCGCTGGCCGTTCCGGCGCGCGTAGAGGCTCGGTATCGCTTGCCCGACGGCCGGAAGATCACGCGTGGGTACACGGTCGCGCCACAGCGTCGCCTGACGATCTGGATCGATCAGGAGGACGCCGCACTCGCGGATACGGCCGTGAGCACGTTGATCTCGTCGGATTCGCCGGTCGTGGCCGAGCGGGCGATGTGGTGGCCGGGGCCGACCGCCGACTCATGGGTCGAATCGCACGCCGAAGTAGGTGCCACCGCCGCTGGCACGCGCTGGGCAGTCGCGTCAGCCGCCGCGGGATTATCGGCCCAGACGAGCACATTCCTGCTGATCGGCAACGGGACGGCCGCGCCTGGTCGCGCCCGTGTCACGCTGTACTCGTCGTCTGGCGCCGTCGCTGCCACGCGCGACTACGACCTTCCACCGACGAGCCGCACCACGGCGTGGTTGACGCAGGACTTCCCTGCGGTGCCGGGGGGCACGTACAGTGCGATCGTCGACAGCATGAGCGTCGAGAGCCAGTCACCCGCTCCGATCGTCGTCGAGCGGGCCAGCTACACGCCCGACATGCGCGCCGGCAGCGCTGTCGCCGCGACACGGGTTACTCCCTGACACGATGGTCTACCCCAACCGTTCGCATGCCATCAACGCAGGCCGGGCACCTCGGCGCACGTCCATGGGCGCATCGCCCGGCACCTGTTCGAGCACCTGGCGCTCGGGGGGCGATAGCGTAGCGTCTCGCTTGTGCCTATAGTCGAAGGATGACCATAGGATTCATCGGGGCAGGACACATCGGCAGCGCCGTGGCGCGTGCGGCCGTCGCGGCAGGGCACTCGGTCGTGATGAGCAACTCGCGTGGCCCCGAGACGCTCGCCGATCTCGTGGCGGAACTCGGCCCATCAGCGCGGGCGGCCACGCCCGCCGAGGCCGGCGCCGCCGGCGACATCGTCGTCGTCACCATTCCGCTCAAGCACATCGGCGACGTGCCGGTCGCGCCGCTGGCGGGCAAGGTGGTGATCGACACCAACAACTACTATCCGGAGCGCGACGGCCAGATCGCCGCGCTGGACGACGAGACGACGACGACGGCGGAGTTGCTGCAGCAGCGCCTGCCGACCTCGAAGGTCGTCAAGGCGTTCAACCACATCATGGCGTCGCAGATCGGCACCGACGGCACGCCGTCAGGCACACCGAACCGTCGCGCCCTGGTCATCGCCGGCGACGATGCCGACGCCAAGGCAGCGGTGACCAGCCTGCTCGACGCCTTCGGGTTCGATACCGTGGACGCCGGGCCGCTGGCCGAGGGCTGGCGAATCCAGCGCGACACCCCTGGCTACGGCCCGCGCCGCACCGCCGATCAGTTGCGCGCCGACCTCGCCGCCGCGAAGCGCTACCGCGACATGTGACGTGCGCGGATGGTCGGGCAGGGCTCTCCTTCGTGACGAGCCCTGCCCGCAGTCCTCAGGGGACGATGACGGTGGAGAGGTTGTCGGCGAAGACGTTGGACCCGGCCGTCACTTCCTCGACGGCCTGCGCGAAGGCCGCCACCGAGTTGTCGCGGAACAGGTTGCCCGCCGTCGCCACGCTGGTCTGGATCCCCACCACGAACCGCGACACCAGGTTGTCGTAGACGAGGTCACCGCTCGGGCCCGTGGCCACGCCGGAGTCGTCCGGGTTGTAGCAGATCCCCAACTGGCCGTTGGATCCGCCCGTCAGGGTGTTGTTGCCAATCCGGTTCCCACCGCTGCCGGCGCCGCGGACGAAGATGCCGAGGAACGTGCCGGTCACGACGTTGCGCTCGACGACCACGCCGCGCGAGTTGACGATCAGCACGCCAATCTCTCCCGGAGGCGGCCCACCCATGTCGCCCCCCTTGATCTGCAGGCCCTCGATGCGCACGTTGGTCGCGCCGGTCACGTCCACACCGACGCGGAACCCCGTGAGCGAACCGTTGGTGATGGTGACGTTGGAGACCCCGGGCATCACGCGGATCCCCGCCCCCGGCGTGGCGCTGCCCTCGATGGCGTAGCCGCCCAGATCGATCGTCACGTCACTCGCGGCGATCACGATGCCGTTGCCGCCGCGGCGGTCGGCCCTGAAGCCTCGTGTGACCTCGTAGTGGCCCGACTGGGAGATGATGCGCGAGCGCATCAGCCACCGGCCGGAGGCCTCGTCGTTGGCCAGCGCGGATGGGGCGAACACACCAAGAGAAGAGACCGCCAGGACGACGGTGGGGAAGGCAAGACGGAAGGCAGTACGTGTCATGAACGCTCCTGTGAGTGACGGCATGTCGCCGTGTTCATGAGCGTCAACAGCCGACGTCGCGAAAAAGTTCCCGGGCACGGTACACTCGCCTCGGACGCATGTCATGACCGCCGTTTCTCCGTCGACCGGCCAGGACACGCGGCTCGCCTTCGAGCAGGCAGCGCTGCCCCACATGGCCGCCCTGCATCGCACGGCGCGGCGGCTCGCCCGTCAGCCCGAAGACGCCGCCGACCTGCTGCAGGAGACGTTCCTGCGGGCGTTCCGCACGTTCGGCAACTTCCGACCAGGCAGCAATGCCAGGGCGTGGCTGTTCACGATCCTGCACTCGGTGTTCGTCAACCGGTATCACCGCGCCCAGCTCGAGCCAGAGGCGGTGGATCCGGGCGACCTCGACGCCCGCTTCGCTGCCGTCGTCTCGCCGCCGCATGACGCCGTCGTCGAAGCCATGCGCAACGCCATGCCCCCGGAGATCGACGCCGCGCTGCGCACACTCCCGGAGGCGTTTCGCGAGGTGGTCCTGCTGGTGGACGTCGAGGAACTGACATACGAAGAGGCGGCCCTGGCCGTGGGCTGCCCGGTAGGGACGCTCAGGTCGCGTCTGTTTCGCGGGCGCAAGGCCCTCGTCGTGGCGTTGGCCGACTACGCGCGTCGGCAGGGTTTTGCGACGGGCAGGGAGGGAACGCCATGACCCATGCGCAGTGCCCTCACGACATGGCACTTCAGGACCTGATCGACGGCCGGCTCACCGCGGCGGAACGCGAGTCGCTCGAGGCACACGTCGCCGACTGTGCGGACTGTCGTGCCAAGGTCGACGCGCTCGGTGCCGCGCGGTCCGCGCTGGCCCGCTTGCGTCAGGACGACGTGCCAGCCGAACTCGAGGCGGCCCTGCTCGCGGCGCTGCCCTCGGCGGAGCCGGCGACCGTCCTGCCGCCGGCGATGCGCGACCAGACCGCCGCGCCTGTCGCGTCGTCACCACGCCGGATGCGCGTGCCGGCATGGACGTGGGGACTGGCCGCCGCGGCGCTGCTCGCCGTCGTGGCGTGGCTGGCGTGGCCTCGCCCCGAGGCGTCGCTGCCCACGCTGGTCGCCAGCGACTTCCGTGCCTGGCGCGACGGGAGCCTGCCCCTCGACGTGCGCAGCACGAACGTCGCTGACGTCGACACCTACTTCCGCCGCAGCACCCTGGGGTTCACCACGCGCGTGTTCGACCTCGGCATGATGCAGTTCACGGTGCAGGGCGGACGCACGCAGACGCTCGCCGGTCGCGCCAGCGCGCTGTTCGTCTATCGCGGCCCGCAGGGGGAACCGATCGTCTGCCAGATGTACCCGGGCATCCCCGGCGAACTGCCGGCGCCGCTGCGCACGCGCAGCCACGACGGCATCGAGTTCCAGGTGTACGAGGTCGAAGGTGTGACGGTCGTGTTCTGGCAGGAAGGCGACGTGATGTGTGTGCTCGCCGGTGAGGGGCCGGCCGAGGCCATCATCCAGCTGGCGTTCGCCAAGGCGATGAAGGTGTAACGCCGGCCACCACCGCCTGTCCCAGCGACAGCCCGCCGTCGTTGGGGGGCACCTGCCGGTGCGTCAGCACACGGAAGTCGTCCTGCTCGAGCAGGCTGACCACCCGGTCGAGCAGGACGACGTTCTGGAACACCCCACCAGACAGGCCCACGGTGCCGATCGATGTCGAGGTCCTGAGGCGGAGGGCGACGGCGTGCACCGCGCGGGCCACGGCCTCGTGGAAGCGCGCGGCCAGCACGTCGCGGTGGATGCCGCGGCGCAGGGCATCGACGAGGTCACGCAGCACCGGAGCGGGATCGAGCCGTATCGTCCCGCCCTCCTCCACGAGGCCGAAGCGGCAGGTGCCGTCATCCGGCGCCGTGCCGGCGCGGGCGGCGGCCGCCTCCAGTGCCATGGCCGCCTGGGCCTCGAACTCCGACACGTGGTGCACGCCGAGCAGCGAGGCCACGGCGTCGAACAGGCGTCCCATGCTGCTGGACGGCGCGGTGCCCAGTCGGTGCGCGATGCGCTGGCCGATGACCTGGCGTTCGGCTGCCGAGCAGGCGCGTACGCACGGCAGGTCGTCATCCCAGGTCAGCCCCGCAGCGGCCAGGCACGCGAGCGCGAGCCTGGCGCCGTGACGCACGTCGACGTGGCCGGCAGGCAGCGGCGTCGCCATCAGGTGGGCCGCACGCCGTACCGACTCGTAACCACCGACGAACACTTCTCCGCCCCAGATGCTGCCCTCGTCCCCGTAGCCCGTGCCGTCGAAGACGACGCCGATGACCGACTCGCCGGCCGGCACGCCGTGCTCGGCCAGCAGGGACGCGTGGTGCGCGTGGTGATGCTGGACGGTGACGACCGGAATGCCTCGGGCCAGGGCCCACTCGCGGCCCCAGCGTGACGACAGGTAGCCCGGGTGCGGGTCGATGGCCACCAGCTCCGGCCTGATGGCGAACAGGCGCATCAGGTGGTCGGCAGCCCGCTCGAAGGCGATCAGCGTCTCGAGCGTCTCCATGTCGCCGATGTGCTGGCTCAGGTACGCATCACGCCCCGCGGCGAGGCAGAAGGTCGCCTTCAGTTCTCCGCCCACCGCCAGCACGGGTGACAGGTCGACGGGTACGTGGACAGGGTAGGGGGCAAAGCCGCGCGACCGCCGCAGCGGCAGTGGGGCGTCCCGGAACACGCGCACCACGGAGTCGTCGCACACGGCGTGGATGTCCCGGTCGTGCAGCAGGAAGCCGTCGGCGAGTGCCTCGAGCCGCGCACGCGCGTCCTCGTTGGTGCGGGCAATGGGCTCGTCGGCCCGATTGCCCGAGGTCATCACGAGCGGTCCGTCGGTGGAGAGCAACAGGGCGTGCAGTGGCGCGTAGGGCAACAGCAAGCCGAGCGTGTCCTGACCAGGCGCGACGTGTGCAGAGACGCGATCCTCGCTTCCGGATCGTCGGCGGAGCAGCACGATCGGGCGGGCGCGCGATTCGAGCTGCACCGCCTCGGCGTCCGACACGTGGCACAGGGCGAGCGCCGCAGCCGTCGAGGGCACCATCACCGCGAACGGCTTGTCGCCGCGGCCCTTGCGTGCCCGCAGCGCGACCACCGCGTCGTCGTTGCGGGCGTCGCACGCGAGATGAACGCCCCCGATGCCCTTGATCGCCACGATCCGTCCAGTCGCCAGGGCCTGTCGCGCGAGGTCGATCGCGTCGACGCCCGGGGCGGAGGACTGGCCGTGGGACTCGTGGTCCTCCCACCACAGGCGCGGCCCGCACGCCGGGCAGGCGGTCGGCTCGGCGTGATGGCGACGGTCGCCCGGGTCGTCGTACTCGCGGCGGCACGCCTCGCACATCGGGAACGCCGCCATCGTCGTCGCGTCGCGGTCGTACGGCAGGTCCGTGATGATCGTGAAGCGCGGCCCGCACTGCGTGCAGTTGAGGAAGGGGTAGCGGTAGCGGCGGTCGTCCGGGTCGAGCAGTTCGCGCAGGCAGGCGTCGCACGTGGCGACGTCGGGCGGGATCGACGTGCGACGTCCCTCGACGACGGTGCTGTCGCCGATCACGAACGTCGCCTCGCCACCGGGGGCCAGGCGGCTGCTCTCGATGGCGTCGATCGTGGCGAGTGACGGACGGTCACGGGGCAAGGCGGACGCGAAGCCGTCGAGGGCCGCGTCGGGGCCCTCGACCTCGATGACGACGGCACCGCTCTCGTTGCGAACGAACCCGGCCAGCCCGAGGCGTCGCGCCAGGCCCGCCACGAACGGACGGAAGCCCACGCCTTGCACCACTCCCCGCACCACCAGCCGCCTGCGCTGCATGCCGTTCCCGATCCGTCGATGGCCGACCCGGAAGGTTCCGGCCCGCCGCCCACCCTCGGAGCATGACACGAGCGCGGGGCCGTACTACGCTCCCCGGGTGCACGAACTGTCGATTGCGCACAGCCTCGTCGAACTCGCGCAGCAGCATCTGCCGCCCGAGGCCACGCGCGTCGTCGCCGTCGACGTCCGCATCGGCGCACTGGCAGGTGTGGTCGGCGATGCGCTGGAGTTCTGCTACGCCATCGCCACCGAGGGCACCCGCCTGCAGGGCTCGATCCTGCGCGTGCACGACGTCCCGGGGGCGTGGCACTGCGTGGTCTGCGATGCCGAGCGGACGCTCGACGCCACCTTCGTGCTGCGCTGCCAGGTCTGTGGTGCGCCCGCCGGCGATCTGCTCGCGGGGCGGGAACTCGAACTCACGTCGATCGAGTACGATACGGCGGAGGACGCCCCCCGATGAGCATGACCCCGCGTGTGCTCGAGATTCGTCGTCAGGTCCTGTCGAAGAACGACGAGATCGCGCGCGGCCTGCGTGATCGCCTGCGTGCCCACGGGATCTTCACCCTCAATCTCGTCTCGAGTCCCGGATCGGGCAAGACCCGACTGCTGGAAGAGACGCTGCGCCGCCTGGTCGCGCGCGGCATCTGCGTCCACGCCCTGGTCGGCGATCTCGCCACCGACAACGATGCCCAGCGCCTCGCCCGCAGTGGAGCGCCAGTGCGACAGATCCTCACGCAGGGCCGCTGCCACCTCGAGGCCGCGATGATCGCGCAGCACCTCGACGGGTGGGACCTCGACGCCTGCGACGTGCTGTGCATCGAGAACGTCGGCAACCTGGTGTGCCCGTCGAGCTACGACCTCGGCGAGGACGTGCGCGTGGCCCTGCTCTCGGTCACCGAAGGCGAGGACAAGCCGCTCAAGTACCCCGCGATCTTCAATTCGTCCGACGTCGCGGTGATCACCAAGACGGACCTCGCCGAGGCCTGCGACACGGACATGCGTGCGCTGCACGACAACCTGCAGGCCATCCGCCCGGGCATGCGCGTCTTCGAGACCTCGTCCCGCACGGGGGCGGGGCTCGAGGCGTGGGTCGACTACCTCGTGGAGCAGTGGAGGGCGCGTGAAGTACCTCGATGAGTTCCGCAACGGCGACATCGCCAGGCGGATCGTCGAGGACATCCACCGGATGACGACCCGGCCGTGGGCCATCATGGAGGTCTGCGGCGGGCAGACACACGCCATCATCCGCAATGGCATCGACCAGATCCTGCCGCAGGGCCTCGAGCTGATGCATGGGCCCGGCTGCCCGGTCTGCGTGACCCCCCTCGACGTCATCGACCAGGCCCTGGCGATCGCGAGCCTGCCCGGCGTGACGTTCTGCTCCTTCGGCGACATGCTTCGGGTGCCGGGCAGCGACCGCGACCTGCTCCAGGTCCGCAGCGAGGGGGGCGACGTGCGGGTGGTCTACTCGCCGCTCGATGCCGTGGCGCTGGCCCGCGCCCTGCCCGATCGCCAGGTGGTGTTCTTCGGCATCGGCTTCGAGACGACGGCGCCGGCCAATGCCATGGCCGTGCACGTGGCGCGGCAGGAGGGTCTCGACAACTTCTCGATGCTGGTCTCGCAGGTCCTCGTGCCGCCGGCCATCGACGCCATCATGACCGCGCCGGGCACCCGCGTGCAGGCGTTCCTGGCCGCCGGCCATGTCTGCTCGGTGATGGGGTTGCACCAGTACCCGATCCTGGCCGAGCGGTACCACGTGCCGATCGTCGCCACAGGCTTCGAGCCCCTCGACGTGCTCGAGGGCATCCGCTGTGCGGTGCGCCAGCTGGAGTCGGGCGAGGCACGGGTGGAGAACGCCTATGCGCGTGTGGTGTCGATGGCCGGCAACCTGCCGGCACAGCGCATGCTCGCCGACGTGTTCGCGATCACCGACAGGACGTGGCGTGGCATCGGCACCATCGCGGCCAGCGGCTGGCGCCTCGCCGACGCCTATCAGGCGTTCGACGCCGCCCGGCGCTTCGGCGTGCAGGACATCCGCACGCAGGAGTCGCCGCTCTGCCGCAGCGGCGAGGTCCTCCGTGGCGCGCTCAAGCCCACCCAGTGCCCCGCGTTCGGGCGCGCCTGCACGCCACGCACGCCGCTCGGCGCGACGATGGTGTCTGGTGAGGGCGCGTGTGCGGCCTACTTCCACTACGGCCGGCTGCGCGACGATGCCCCGGTGCACGACGACCCCGTCGTGCTGACGTGAGCGACGCCCCGCGGGATCTCGCCGGGTGGAGCTGTCCGCTGCCGCTGCGCGGCTACCCTCGGGTCGTGCTCGGCCATGGCGGGGGCGGCGCGCTCACCAACGACCTCGTCGAGCATCTCTTCGTGCCCGCCTTCGCCAACCCGAGTCTCGATGCGCTCGGCGACGCCAGCCTGGTCACGGTGCCGGGTGGACGACTGGCGCTGTCGACGGACGGGTTCGTCGTCCGTCCCCTCATCTTCCCGGGGGGTAGCATCGGCGAACTGGCCGTCAACGGCACGGTGAACGACCTCGCGATGAGTGGGGCGGCGCCGCGGTACCTGACGGCGGGCTTCGTCATCGAGGAAGGGCTCGACATGGCCTTGCTGGGCACGATCGTGCACCGCATGGCCACGGCCGCCCGTCGCGCCGGTGTGCAGGTCGTCGCCGGCGACACCAAGGTCGTCGAGCGTGGCCACGGCGACGGTCTGTACATCACCACGACCGGGGTTGGCCTCGTGCCCGCCGATGTGCCGCGCATCGGGCCGGATCTCGCCCGCCCCGGCGACGTCATCCTCGTGAGCGGCCCCATCGGGGATCACGGCATCGCCGTGATGAGCGTGCGCGAGCACCTCGCATTCGAGACGGGCATCGAGAGCGACTGCGCGCCCCTGCACACGCTGGTGCGCGACATCGTCGACGCGCGCGGTGGCGTCCACGTGCTGCGCGATCCGACTCGAGGCGGCCTGGCGGCGACGCTCAACGAGATCGCCCAGCGCTCGCACGTCAGCCTGATCGTCGACGAGGCGCGGGTGCCCATCCGCCCACAGGTGATGGCGGCGTGTGACCTGCTGGGACTCGACCCGTGGCACGTCGCCAACGAAGGCAAACTCGTGGCGATCGTCGCGGCCGCGGTCGCCGACGAGGTCCTGGCGCGACTGCAGGCGCATCCGCTCGGTCGCGAGGCGGCCATCATCGGGGACGTGCAGGCGGGCCGACCAGGGCTGGTCGCCGCGCGCACCAGGCTCGGGGCGACACGCGTCGTGCCCATGCCGCTCGGTGAGGTCCTGCCGCGCATCTGCTGAGGGCCGCCGGACCGCGCCGGTGACCCGCTCGTGCGCTCAGCTCCCGGGGCGGACGACACGCTCGGTGCGCGCGGCGCGGGCATCGGCCCAGGCCCGGAACGTCAGCGACGCGGCGCCGAGTTCGACCACGTCACCATCGGCGAGTCGCCGCGGGCCGGTCAGGCGCTGGCCGCCGACGAAGGTGCCGTTGCTCGACTCGAGATCCACGATCGTCGTCGACTCGGCGTCCACGTCGAGGCGCGCATGGCGGCGCGACACGCCGGAGGCTTCCACCCAGACGTCACTCCGCGGATCGCGGCCGACGATGTTCGGACCGGGGGTGAGCGGGTAGGCGCGGTCGTTCCGCACGAGCCAGCAGAGCCGCTCTTCCGTGCGGTGCGTCGGGCGCACGGCCGCCAGATCCTGCGCGGGACCGCTGAAGGCGTAGCCGATGCGATGGACCGTCCGGATGAAGCTGGCCTGACGGGAGTCGTCGCCCAGCACCTGGCGGATCTCCGCGATCACCACACTCAGGCTGGCCTCGCTGACGAACGTGTCCTGCCACACGTGGTCGTGGATCTCGCGCTTGCTCACCACGGTGGGGCGGCGTTCGAGCAGCAGCGTCAGCAGGGCGAACGCCTTGGGCGACAGATGGACGCGCGCGTCCGCGTCGAGCAGCTCGCGCGTCTCGGTGTCGAACGTGAAGCGGCCGAAGGCAACTCTCATCTGGGGGCGGTGAATCCTTGGGAATCCCTTGGGACTTGCCCCGGGACCCGGGTGCATAGTACTCGACGTGCGGGAGAGCGACACGCCATGACGACGGCCAGGATGCCGAGCGGACGGGACATCTGGAAGGCGGTGCGCGAGGAACTGGCGCTGAACCTGTACGCCCTCCCGTTCAGCACGCTCGCGCCGACCGTCTACCACGTCTATCTGCACCCCGAGGACTTCCAGGCGATCGAGGGCATCGTCGGCACGGTGACCGATCAGATCCGCCAGGCCCTCACCGAGGAGGTCGCGCGACTCAACCGCGACATGGGCAGCCGCGTGAAGACGATCATGGCGCGCCTGCTCGAGCGCGAGGCGCTGGCACCGATTGCGGTGCCGCCGGCCGGCTGGGAGGTCCACATCCGTCGGGACCCGGACGATGAGCTCGCTCGCGGGCAGATTGGCATCGTCTCGACGCTGGCGATGCCGGCGCCGGTCGAGTACGCCGGCACCCCGACCACCCGCATCGTCCGCAGCGTCGTCGGCGAGCGGGGGCGGACGGCGACCGTGACGCACGTGCCGGTCGAGCCCCGGCCGGTCGCCGGGCCGTCCGTGGCCACGCCGCCCGAGATGCGGCGCGAGACGGAGGCGCGGTCCGGGCACGAACGCGCCCGGCTCACCTACGTCGACGACCAGGGCGCGCACGAGTTCATCATCCGCAAGGACGTCGTGTCGATTGGCCGCGGCGGCAGCGCGGTGTGGGTCGACGTGCAGATCATCACGACGGCGAAGGTGTCGCGTGAGCACGTGCGAATCCGACTCGATGCCAGCGGCGAGTGCTTCGTGCAGGACGTCAGCCTCTGGGGGACGACCGTCAACGGGATGCCCATCGCGCCGGCGGTCAAGGGCCCCGAAGGCGTGGCGCAGCCGGGGCCGGAGTGTCCGTTGCCCTCACCGGCGACCATCACGCTGGCTGGCGCCATCAGCCTCGAATTCACGACGGTGGGGGCACGATGACCTGGCTGCACCTGCTCCTGCTGGCCTCACTGGTGGCGGCGGTGGGCTGGATCGGCTGGCTCGCGTGGGTGTTCGATCGTGGCTGAGCCGACGATCACGACGCGCGTGGTGACCTCCGCCGCCCTGTCCGATCCGGGACGCGTGCGCACCAACAACGAGGATCTCGCACTGCTCGACCCCGAGCGCGGCGTCTTCGGCGTCATCGATGGCGTCGGCGGGCACGTCGCCGGCGAACTCGCGGCGGCCATCGCGCGCGACGTCATCGTGCAGCGCCTGGCGCGGCCGCTCGGGACGCCGGCCGAGCGCGTCCGCGAGGCCATCGCCATCGCCAACAACGAGATCTTCCGTCGTGCCGCCGCGGAGCCCGACCTCGCGGGCATGACCTGCGTCGTCACGCTGGCCGTCGTGACCGACGGGCAGGTCACGGTCGGCCACGTCGGCGACACTCGGCTCTACAAGCTGCGTCCGACCGGCATCCGGAAGCTGACCCACGATCACTCGCCGGTCGGGGAGCGCGAGGACGCGCAGGAGATCGGCGAGATCGAGGCGATGCGCCACCCGCGCCGCCACGAGGTGTTCCGCGATGTCGGCAGCGCGCTGCGCGACAAGGACGAACCGAACTACGTGGAGGTCGTCGAGGCCGCGCTCGAAGACGATGCGGCGATCCTCGTGTGCAGCGATGGCCTGACGGACATGATCCCGTCGTCGACGCTGGCGCAGCTGGTGCGGACGCACGCAGGTGATGCCGACGCCGTCGTCACCGCGCTCGTGCGCGCGGCCAACGAGGCCGGCGGTCGCGACAACGTCACCGTCGTCTACGCCGAGGCCGCTGGTTTCGCGGCGGCGATGCGCGCGAAGACGCCGAGCCCCGCGGCCGCCGTGACCTCGTCGGCGCCGGTTCGGCCGTCACCGGGCGTCATCGGGCGGCGCAGCACGTGGTTCGCCCTGGGCGCGCTGATCGGCGTGCTGGTGGCCCTGGCGCTCGCGTGGCGCCTCGCGACCGACGGGACGGTGGCCGGCCGCACGATCGTGGCGGCTGCACAGGCATCCGAGACGGTCGGCACCCTGGCCGCCGCCGTTCAGGCTGCGCGGCCCGGCGACGTGATCCGACTGGAGCCGGGCACGTACGCCGAATCGGTCACCGTGCCGGACGGGGTGTCGCTGCGCGCGCGGGTGGCGGGCGCGTCCGTGTTCGTGCGCCCGGCGACGGCCGTGGGCGAGTGGGTGGCCGTCATCGCCACCGGCGACACCGGCGGTGTGATCTCGGGCGTACGCGTCTCGTCTACGCCGGACGCCCCGGTGCAGGTCGGAATCCGCGTGCGCGGGCATGGCCGTGCGCTCGAGCTGCTGCAGATCGAGGGCGACGTCACCGCCGGCATCGACCTGCTGGCCGATGCCTCGGCGACGCTGCAGGGGAGCCAGCTGGCCGTGCCGGGTTCGGCGGTCGCCCTCGGCGCGCGCAGTCGGCTGGACGCCTCCGGCAACGTCTTCGTGCGGACACCGGCGCCGGCCGCGACGGCTCCTGAGGCGTTCGCCATCGCCATGGCCGGGGATGCCTCGGCGGTCTTGCGCCGCAACGTCTTTGCCGGGTTCGGTGCCTCGCCGATCGCAGGTCTGCCCGATGCCGAGCGGGAACCTGTGCGGGCCACCAACGTAGTCGTGTCTTCGAACCCGTTCACCCGCTGACCGGCTGGAGACCACACACGCGATGTCCTGGCAGGTCGCAGGTTATGAGACGGATGCCGACAAACCCTTCGATCAGGGCAGCTTCGGCACCGTGTGGCACGCGAGGCGCCTGAGCGACGGCACCCGCGTGGCCCTGAAGCTCGTGCTCAAGGATCACGCCGCCGACGCCTCGGAGCGCATCGAGGCCGAGCGCCGCGGTGCCATGCTGCAGCGCGCCTTCCACGACGCGCATGGCATGGTGCCGGCCATCCACGACATCGGCTACGACCGCGATGGCGACCTGTTCATCGCCATGGAGCTGATTCAGGGCGGATCGCTGTCGGACGTCATCGCCCTCGGTCCGCTCGACCCTCGCGCCGCCGCCACCCACGCCACCGCCATCTGTGCCTTCCTCGAGAAGGCCCACAGCTTCTCCACGACGATCGAGGGCGATCGGTACGACCGGCTCGTGCACGCGGACCTCAAGCCGGGGCATCTGTTCGCCCGCGCGTCGGGCGAGGTGATCGTCCTCGACTTCGGCATCGCCAAGGCCCTCGACAAGGCGACGCCGCTGACCACCAACAACTGGGGGACCTCGGCCTACATGTCCCCCGAGCGGCTGCTCGACGGGCGCGTCGACGAGCACGTCGATTTCTGGTCCCTCGGCATCATCCTCTACGAGATGCTCGCGGGGCATCGCCCGTACCGCGCGCTGCAGGCCCCCTCGTTCAAGAGTCACCTCGAACAGGCCATTCGCGGCAATGCGCCGCGTGAGCCGCTGCCGGCCACCGTTCCCGCAGGCCTGGTGGCCATCGTCAACAAGCTGCTGGCCTATCAGCCGGACCGACGGTACGCCACGGCGCGGGCCATCCGGGCGGATCTGATGGCCGTCCTCGAGGGCGGGCGTCCGCTCGCCCTGCTCGACTACGACACGCCGGCGACGACGCGCGTCGGCATGCCCGAGGCGCAGGGCTCCATACCGACGACTGACCAGGTGCCGAGGGGACAGGCCGTGCCCGGGCCCCACGTCGCGGTGCCGTCGACCGACCCGCTGCCGTTCCTCCCGCCGCCGCTCCCGCCGCCGCTGCCTCCGAGTCCCGTGCTCGCGTCGTCCAATGCCGGCGCCGCAGGTCCAGTCCAGGGCCGACGGTCCCTGCGCCGGCGGTCGCGCCGACTCGTGCGCGTGTTCCTGCTGCTGTTCGGGCTGTACCTCGCGACCTCCGAGGCGGTGGCGTGCATCGCGGCCGAGCGCTTCCGCGACGTCATCAGCACGATCGACGGCGCGACGCTGTCGGTGGCCGAAGCGAGCTACGACCGCGTCGCGAGCACCGGGCCGTTCGACCTCGGGCTCCGCTGGCGCGTCGACGGGCGCCTGCAGACCCATCTCGTCGGCCTGGCCAACCGGGTCATCGAGGACTACCGGCACGATCAGCCGTCGCTGCTGCTGACCGACTGGAAGCAGGCGCAGCAGGCGCTGCGCTGGGCGCTGCGGGTCGCACCGGGCGACCGCACGGCCCAGGCGCGGTTGCAGACCTGCGACGCGCACATCCTGCGCATCGCCACACGTCCCGGCCGGTCCGAGACGGCCCAGGCCTCGTACCGCCGCGCCATCGATCGCTTCCGTGCTGCCGCGCGCCTCGACCCCGATGCCTACGACCCCTACCTCGGGATCAGCCGCATCGCCGTGTACGGGCTCGTGCCGGCCGACGTGGACCTCGCCACCGAGGCATTGACGGCGGCGCAGCGACGCGGCTACACGCCCGGACGCCGCGAGCGGGCGCAACTCGGCGACGGACACATGCGACGGGGCGACACGCTGCGTCGCGAAGCCCGCAACGTCTCCGGCGCACAGCGGGTCCATGCCCTCGAGCAGGCCAGAGCGAGCTTCGAGGCCTGCGTGGCGGCGTTCGAGCCGATTCTCGGCTTCGCCAACGCCGCCAAGAACATCGAGATCTGCAAGGCGCAGGTGACGCGGGTGGACGAGGAACTGGACGTCGCGCTGGCCGAGGTCGAGGAGTCCTGATGCGCATCATCGATGCCCCCCGTCCGCGTGTCGATCGTCGCGCCGGTCGCGCGGCGGGCGCCAGCCGCGCCGCCAATGTCGAGGCCCTCGGCCTGGCGGCGGCCTCGCTCGTGATCCTCCTCGGCCTGTCGCTGGCGGCCTGGGGCCGCCTTGGTGGACCGGCGACCGAGTCGCGGGCCGTGCACCTCCCGACGGTGACGTCGGCGGCCGATCTGCTGCCGGTGCTGTCGATGTTCGACAGCGGCCCGGAGCGGACGGCCGTGGCCGAGCACCTCTACCGTCGCGTCACCGAGGAGCCGCCGCTGTCGCATGTGGGTGCGCTGGCAAGCGTCACGCTCACGCCAGCCGAGGTGCAGCGCGACCGCCGGCTCACACACGCGCGGGCTCGGCTGGACGCGCTCGTGGCCCCCGGTCCCGTGCGGCTGCTCTCGGCGTCCGAGCTGGCGGCCCTCAAGCCTCACGTCGTGGTCCGGTCGGCCAGCGAGTACCGCGGGCGGCTGCTGCGTGCCGTGGCGGCGTTTCTCGCCCTCTTCTGGGGCGCGCACCTCGTACGCCGCTGGCGCGGGGCCCAGGACGACCCGGTCCTGCTGCCGGTCCTGCTGATGCTCAGTGGCCTCGGCCTCATGAGCATGATCGCGCTGCGCGACCCGTTGCGGGATGCCCTGATCGCCTCGACGTTCGTCAGCGGCATCGGCGCCGGCCTCGTGCTGCTCGTCGCCGCCGCGGAGATCGACTACGAGTCGTCGCCGCTGCGTCGCGCGGTGCTCCTGCCGCTGGCGTTGGCCCTGGGGCTGGCCACGCTGCTGCTGGTCTTCGGATCAGGCCCGGGCCGCAGCGGCGTCAAGGTGAACCTGTTCGGCGGACAGCCCGTGGAGGTGATTCGCCTGCTCGTCGTGTTCGCGGTCGCCGGCGCGCTGGCGCGCCGCTTCGAGCTGTTGCAGGAACTGTCGGAGCCGGCCACGCCGACGCGCCCGTGGCTGCGGGCCGTCCGCCTGCCGCGGTGGCACGATGTGCGGCCGGTCGTCGCCAGCATGGCCCTGGTCCTGGCCTTCTTCTTCCTGCAGAAGGATCTCGGTCCGGCGCTGGTCCTCTCGGCCGTCGTGATCGCGCTGTACGCCATCGCGCGCGGACGCGTCGCCTTCGTCTTCGTCGGATTCGGCATGCTGGCGGCCGGCTTCGCCGTGGCCTGGGCCATCGGCTTTCCGACCACGGTGGGGCAGCGGGTCCGCATCTGGGCCGACCCGTGGAACAACGGCGTGCCTGGCGGCAACCAGATCGCCCATGGCGTCTGGGCGATGGCGACCGGTGCCGTCTGGGGGGCCGGCGCTGGCGCCGGCAGCCCGCAGTCGATCCCCGAGGGACACACGGACTTCGTGCTGGCCGTGCTCGGCGAGCAACTCGGGTTCATCGGTGTGGTCGTGGTCATCGCGCTGTATGCCTTGCTGGCCTGGCGGTGCCTGCGGATCGCCCTGCGCGCGCCGGGGGACTACAGCGCGTTGCTCGGCATCGGCGTCACCCTGGCACTGATCGTCCAGGCCTTCGTCATCGCGGCGGGGCTGCTCGGCCTGGTGCCGCTGACCGGCGTGGTGACGCCATTTCTCAGCTACGGGCGATCGTCGATGATCGCCAACTGCCTCGCCGTCGGGGTGGTGCTGGCCATCGCCCGGCGCCGTGGCCCGATGCGCCTGCACCTGCAGGCACCGGTCCGCGTGCTGGCCACCGTCCTGTCGGTGATGGCCGTGCTGGTCGGCATGCGCGCGGCCTGGGTGCAGGTCGTCCACGCCGATGCGCTCGCGACTGCGCCGAGTCTGAGCGAGCAGGGGGACGGCGGGTACCGCTTCGAGTACAACCCCCGCCTGGTGGCGGCCGCGCGCGCCCTCGCGCGCGGCACCATCTACGACCGGCAAGGCCTCGTGCTGGCGACCAGCCGGCCGTCCGAGATCGCCGCCATCGACGCCACCTACCGCGCCGCCGGGGTGACTCGTGGTGCCCCCTGCGCGGGCGACGCCATCCGCTGTTACCCGCTTGGCGGCAGTGCGTTCAGCGTGCTGGGCGACTGGGCGCAGCAGCGCAACTGGGCGGCCCGCAACTCGTCGTACGTCGAACGCGACAGCGACACGCACCTCAAGGGCTTCGACGATCGGCAGCGGCAGGTCGACGTGGTCCATCCCCGCTCGGGCGTCCGCGACCGCACGACCCGGCGCGACTACTCGGCGCTGCTGCCGATCGTGCGCCACGGCGCCGATTCGACGCGGCCCGAGGTGCGACTGCTGCTGGAGCGTCCACGCGACCTCCATCTGTCGCTCGACGCGAGACTCCAGCAGCGCGTGGCCGCCGCCCTCCAGGCCGGCATCGAGCGCGGCACGCACACGCGCGGCGCGGCCGTCGTCCTCGATGTCGAGACCGGCGAGGTCCTGGCGTCGGTGAGCTATCCGTGGCCCTCGTCCGATGTCGCCAGCCGCGACACCGAGGCCCTGCTCGATCGCGTGCGGTACGGCGTCTATCCTCCGGGCTCGACGTTCAAGCTGCTGGTGGCCGCCGCGGCCTTGCGCGCCAACCCGGACCTGCAGACGGTGCCCCACATGTGCGAGCGTCTGCCCGACGGCCGCGTCGGCCATGCCGTGCGCGGCTGGGCCCGGCCGGTGCGCGACGACATCAAGGACACGACACCGCACGGCGCGGTGGATCTGCACGAGGGCCTGGTGGTGTCGTGCAATGCCTACTTCGCCCAGCTGGCGCTGCAGCTCGGGGCGCGCCCGCTCCTCGACACCGCCGCCCTGTTCCAGATCGATGCCGCGCAGCCGTCGACGGTCGCCGCCTTGCGGAGCACCCTGCCGCACGCCGGGTACGGCCAGGGCGACGTCCTCGCGTCACCACTCGAGATGGCCCGCGTGGTCGCGGCCATTGCCGGTGAGGGCCGCATTCGTCCCGTGCGATGGACGCGTGACACGGCCCCCGAGCCAGATGATGGCCCGCGGCTGCTCGCCGACGCGGATGCGCGTCGACTGGCGCGCGACATGCGCGCGGTCGTCACCGCGGGCACCGGACGCACGCTGCTCGGCCATGCCACGCCGATTGCCGGCAAGACCGGCACCGCGGAGGTCGACGGGCGGCCGGCGCATTCCTGGTTCGTCGGCTTCGCGCCGTACGGCGGCACCCGCCCCATCGCCTTTGCGGTCCTCATCGAGCACGCCGGCTACGGGGCGCGATCCGCCGCGCCCGTGGCCGGGCAGATCGTCGATGCCGCGCGCGATCTCGGCCTCTTTCGCCCGGAGCCCTCGACACGGCCATGACCAGACTCTCCACCTTCGGCAAGGATCTCCACACCCGAATCCGGACGTTCTTCGACACGCCGCTCGGGCCCGATGCCACGCCACTCGAGGTGTGTCAGGCCGTGCTCGACGAGGTCGAGCGACAGGTGCAGCCGGTGCGTCGTGGCCAGCGCGTCTTTCCCTTCACGCTGGTCATCGTGCGCGTGACGGTCGCGCCGGCGGCGCGCGCGGCGATGACGACGGCGTTCACGGACGTCCCGACGCGCGTCCTCGAGCGCCTGGCGGAACTGCGCTGCGATCCGCCGCGGATGCTCGACGTTCAGGTCGAGTGCCTCGACGAGGCGCCGTCCTCGTGGGGGCCCTCGCAGGTGTACGACGTGCAGTACGTCGCGGAGACCACGCCTGAGCCCCCGCCGGCCACCGACGTCCGCAGCGCGTCGGTCGCCCCGACGCTGCAGATCGTCGTGCTCAGGGGCGCCGCCGCCGAGGCCGACTGGCAGTTCACCGGGACGACGGTCGCCATCGGACGCAGCGCCGATCCGATGGATGACGCGGGCCGGTCGCGGCGCAATCGCGTGGCCTTTCTCGATGTCGTGGACGGCGTGACCGAGACCGTCGGGCGCGCCCACGCCCGCTTGACCTGCGACCCGCGGACCGGCGAGGTACGGCTGTTCGACGAGGGCAGCCGCAACGGGACGGCGGTGCTCCGCGGCGGCGAGGAGATCGCGGTGCATCGCCGCGATCCGCGGGGCGTGCGGGTGCGCTCGGGTGACGAGATCCGGCTCGGACGGGCGCTGCTGCGCGTCGACTTCGTCGGGTAGACGCTCGTCAGCCGACCTGTCTTTGGTCAGGGACCATTGTCCTATTCCTCGGGATGGGCAAGAATGCCTCGCCTTGCCTCACTTCCTCCCCCACGCTCGCAGGCGGGTCGCCGTTCGGGATCCGGCGAGGTCGTCGCGCAGTCAGAGGCCCTGATGGCGTCGAGGGCGAGCGCAGGCGTCTTGATGTACCGGCGGCGCGCCAGCGGCGTCGAGGTCTTCCTCGTGCATCCGGGTGGACCGTTCTGGGTGCGCAAGGACGCTGGCGCGTGGTCGATCCCCAAGGGCGAGATCGAAGCGGGCGAACAGCCGCTGGCGGCGGCGCAGCGCGAGTTCGCCGAGGAGACCGGATCCGCGGTGTCGGGCGAGTTCGTCGGGCTCGGCACGGTTCGGATGCGCAGTGGCAAGGTCGTCCACGCCTGGGCCCTCGAAGGCGACATCGACGCCGCGTCGATCCACAGCAACGTCTTCACCCTCGAATGGCCACCCCGCTCGGGACGCCAACAGGAATACCCCGAGGCCGACCGGGCCGCCTGGTTCCCGATCGCCGAGGCGCGTCACCGCATCCTGGCCGGCCAGGCGCCCTTTCTCGATGCCCTGACCGGACTGCTCGGGACGCGCAGCACACGTGACGAGGGACAAGGGAACGAGTCAGAAGGGATCTCACGGGACGAGTGACAAGCACTCGAGGGACCGGACACCAGCGGCCTCGTCAGGGGCCCGTCCTGCCCATGCGATGAAGTACCTCCAGTTCGGCTGATCGGTGTGCCCCCCGTCGTGCTGGCGCCACGCGAGCGCGCCGTCGAGCAGGCCGGTGTTGACGGGCGGCATCGGCGCGGTCCGCCAGGACGCCGTCACGCCGAGGTCTCGCGCCCCAAGCAGCCGGAACACGGGCTGCGCGGCGACGGCCGCCATCCAGGCGCCCCGCTGATCGATCCAGTGCGCATCGCCCTGTTCGGGAATGCCATGACTGAGGAACACCCGCCGCGGCGCACACAGGGCGAGCAACGTATGGCCGTCCATCGGGAGATCCACCGGCGTGCGCGCCACGCGGCGTGGCGTGGCGGCGCCGTACCGCAGGTAGCGGCCGGCAAACCAGTGGTACTCGCCGCTGCCCGTGAGGTTCTCGATGGCCTCGCCGAACCGGCGTCGCATGAGCTTGGCCCCTCCGGCGCCGGACGAGGCAATCAGGCCGTAGGCGAAGCGCGTATCGACGGCCATGGTCACGAGCGCGGCCTTGCCGTAGCGTGAGACGCCCTCGATGGCCACGCGTGTGGCGTCGATGGTCGGATCGGTGCTCAGGTGGTCGAGCGCCCGGCTGGCCCCCCACGCCCAGGCGCGCAAGGCCCCCCACTGCTCGGGTCGACGCCGCGCGCCCCGGTTCGTCAGGCCGATGATGCCGCGGGTGAGCCCCGCGCCGTTGTCGGCCTGCACCGTCACGGGATTCAGGAAGGCATACCCCCACCCGGCGGCAATCAGCTGCTCGGTGCCCGGCGGGTCACCCCCTGGCGGTGGCGTCGGCAGGCGGACGCCCGGTGGGAGTGGTGGCGGTGGGTCGCCGGGCAGCCCGCCACCCCGGAACATGATGACCAGTGGCACGGGTGTCGCAGCCACGGGCGTCACGACCAGCAACGACATCTCGACCGTGATGGCCGGCGCGCGCCGATGGTCCACGCGTCCGACGAACTCGCGCGCCCGCACCTCGCGCCCGCCCACCATCGTCGACACGCGCCGGACCTCGTGCCAGGTCACCGCGGGCACGTCGGGCGGCACGTGTCCATACACCTCGTCGGCCACCACCGCCAGCAACTCGGCGCGTCGTCGTGCCCACGCGCGCCGCGTGGCCACCGGCGTGCCGTCCTGCATTCGCAACGGGTCCGGGAGATCGGTGAAGGGCATGGCCGTCGCCTCGTCGCTGTTGGCGGCGTCAGGCGCGGCGGGGTTGCCGCTGGGGCCCGGGCGCATCGACAGGATGCCCAGCTGCCGCTGCATGTCGGCGTGGTCCTCGGCCGTCTCGCGGGCCTGCGCCGCGCGCGCGGCGGCCACCGCGGGCGAGAGCGGAGGTGGGCCACCCTGCGCGTGGAGCCACAGGCCACCGAGCAGCAGGGAGGCAACGAGGGGGACGGCGCGGCACGGCATGGCGGGCCTCCAGGCGAGACGAGCGACGGCGACGGGCGACTACGGCACGTGGACGTGGATGACGCGGGTGCTCGACCAGCGGTCGTGCCACGTCTGGCGGATCGGCGACCGCAGCGCGAAGAGCGGACCGACCACCGACAGCAGGGAGATCAGCTTGCCGGCGTTGCGCAGCATCGATCGGCGCAGGTCGAGGCGCTGCCCGGCCATGTCGACGACCTTGATGCTGAGCAGCCACTTGCCGAGCGTGCCGCCGAGCGGCGAGGCTTCGGCCACGGTGGCATAGCCGAGATACAGCGCCATGGCCACGTTGCGGATGATCGACCGTTCCGCGTAGAAGCGCAGGCGAAGCGCCTCGTCCTCCGGCGCCGGACGGAAGAACTGCGCGAAGGCCTGATCGGCGCCCACGACCGAGTAGTACACCCCGGCGACCACCAGCGTGATCAGCAGGCTGTCGAAGAAGTACGCCCCGAACCGTGCCGAGAGCGAGGCGGGCGTCACCGCCGGCGCGGCATCGTAGGTACCCATGGCGTGAAGAGCATAACCGTGGGACCAGCGAGGACGGAGGAGCGAGGAGGGAGGACGGAGGTAGGACGGAGGAGGAAGGAGGGAGGGGAAGGGGGAAGGGGGAAGGGGATGGGTTAGGGGCAAAGGGGAAGG
>NZ_JALHPM010000094.1:0-26049 GCF_022842525.1 Luteitalea sp. | reverse complement strand
GCCTCCTCGGAGGACGCAGGCGAGGCCGACGGCGCGCCGGGCACCTTCAGGGCCTTGACGAGCCGGGGCGGCGGCAACGGCGCCGCCTTGGGCGGTTCCGGCAGCGCCGGGCCCTTGCCCGGCTGCTTCTTCCCGGCGCCGGGGCGCTGGGGCGGACCCTCGTTGAACATCTGCGCGGCAGGCGGGAGCGAGATATTGCGCTTGCGCGCGTGTCGCTCCACGAACTGCCTGGCCACCACCTCTTCGATGGTGCTCGAGGCCGAACGCACCTCGATACCCGCCTCCACCTTCAGGAGATCCATGACCTCCTGGCTGGGTGCGTTCAGCAGTTCCGCGACTTTGTAGATCCGGACAGTCGACAACGTGTCCCCTTCGTTCTAGGCCAGCCTCCGACCGCGCTTCTCAGCCCTGGTCGGCCAATCTCTCCCCCAATGCCGCAGTGGCAAAGGGCGAGTACTACTCCTGCTCGCGGGTCTCGGCGCCGTCGGCGTCGGGACTCGTCTCGAGTGCGACCGGCGACGCATCGCCAGCGGACTCGTCGCTCTCCGGCACATCCTCGCCGGGCGCGGCGGTCTCCGCCTCGACCGGCTCGGTGGCCGTGTCGGCGCCCATGTTCGGATCGAACAGGGCGTCCATGGCCGCGGCGCCCGTGAGGGGCATCTCGGCCTGACCCTCGGCGACGGCGTTCCAGTCGAACCCCGCCAGCTGGGCCTCCACTTCCTTGCGCTTCTCTTCTTCGCTCTTGATGTCGATCTTCCAGCCGGTCAGCTTGGCGGCCAGTCGCACGTTCTGGCCCTTCTTGCCGATCGCGAGCGACAACTGCTTGTCCTCGACCACCACTTCCATCACGCGGTCCTGGTCGTCGACGATCGTCACGCGCTGCACGCGGGCCGGGCTGATGGCGTTCATCACGAACTCGACCGGATCGTCCGAGTACTCGACGATGTCGATCTTCTCGCCGCGCAACTCGCGGATGATCGCCTGCACGCGCGTGCCCTTCATGCCGACGCACGCGCCGACCGGGTCGACGTCGCGCTCGCGGCTGTAGACCGCCACCTTGGCGCGGTCGCCCGCCTCGCGCACGGCCCCGCGAATCATCACCGTGCCGTCGTAGATCTCGGGGACTTCCTGCTCGAACATCTTCACCAGCAACGCCGGGTCGGTGCGCGACAGGATGACCTGCGGTCCCTTGAGGTTCTCGTTGACGTTCTTGATCACCGTCCGCACGCGGTCGCCGATGGCGTAGTTCTCGGCGCGGGACTGCTCCTTGCGCGGCAGGCTCGCTTCGATGCGCCCGAGCTCGACAATGATGTCGCCCTGCTCGAAACGCTTCACCATGCCGGTGACCACTTCGCCGACGCGCGACGAGAACTCGTCGAAGACGTTGCGCCGCTCGGCCTCGCGGACCTTCTGGAAGATGACCTGCTTGGCCGTCTGCGCGGCGATGCGCCCGAGCTTTTCCTTGCTCTTCGGGAACTCGATTTCATCTTCGAGTTCGATGCCGGCCGCATACTCCTCGCCGTACACGCGGTAGATGTCCTGGGCGTCGCCGAGCGAAATCTCCGTCGCCGGGTTCTCGACCGCCTCGACCACCTTCTTGACCGCGAGGAGCTCGACCTCTCCCGTCTCGTAGTTCAGGCGCGCCTTCAGGTTCTCGCCGTCCTTGCCGTAGGACTTGCGCGAGGCCGTGAGGACGGCTTCTTCGATGGCCGTGATCACGATGGCCGGATCGATGCCGCGCTCCTTGGCGAGCGTCTCAATCGATTGCACGAGCGGGTTGGTACTCATTTGCGTCTAGAACTCCACCTCGAGGCGGGCCCGACTGATCTCCGCGAAGGGGATGCGTCGCTCCTTGCGACGACCCACTTGCAGGATGACGGCCTCATCCTCCACGCCGGCAATCCGGCCTTCGAAATGCGTCTGACCCTCGACACCTGTCGGCACCACCAGCTTCACGAGCCGACCACTGAACCGCCGATAGTCATCGGCGTGGCGCAGCGGCCGGTCGAGGCCCGGTGACGACACCTCGAGGGTATAGGCGTGGTCGAGCACGTCCTCGACGTCGAGAATCGTGCTCAGGTCCGTGCTCACCCGCTGACAGTCCTCAATCCCGATGGACTGCTCCGGTGTCTCCACGGCCACGGCACCGTCGGCATCGCGCTGCAGCCGTCGATCGATGACGACACGCAGCACCCAGCCACTCGACTCCCGCCGCAGCTGGATGTCGAAGATGTCGAGCCCGCAGGATCCGGCAACCCTCTGGGCCGCCGTCCGGACGCGCTCCAGGCGCGTATCGGTTGTCACGTCGACGAGACAGCGACCCCTGAAACACAAAAAGTGGGCAAAGCGGCCCACTCCGGAAGGGTAGCCTGAACTCCAATCGAGGACTGTAGCACGGATGGAGGGCCGCGCGGTAGGCCCCTGGATGAGCCCGCCGGGCCTCTCCGCGGCCGGCGCACTGCCGCGATGCGGCGATGCCGCAATGCCGAACATCCCGCGTCCTACCCGCCTTCTCCCTTCGACCTTCTCCCTTGTACCTTCTACCTCGTCCCTTCAGCATTCGGCATGCGGCATGCGGCATGACGAGGTCAGGGCTTCTACCGGTCTCACGATGAGGTCGTACCCCGCCGCGTCGACCACCTCGGCGTCCACGAACGTCCCCGGGGGGTACTCGCTCGGGTCGCAGTCGGTGAAGAACACGACCGGATCCACCTCGGGCGCCTGGCCGGACAGCCGGCCCTGCAGCACCAGCTCGTGCTCGCTCGACGGGCCGTCCACCACGGCGCGGACCCGCTGGCCGATGCGGGCCTTCTGGCGACGCGCGACGATGCGCTGCTGCACCTGCATCACGCGCCGTTGCCGCTTCCGCTTGACCGCCGCCGGCACGTCGTCGACCATCGCCGCGGCCGCCGTGCCCTCTTCGTGGGAGTACGTGAAGACGCCCACGTGGTCGAACTCGATGGTCTTGACGAAATCGACCAGCTCGTCGACGTCCGCCTCGGTCTCCCCCGGGAACCCGACGACGAAGGTGGTCCGCAGGGTCACGCCAGGCAGTGCGTGCCGGAGGTGGGCGAGCAGGGCCTCGTAGCTCTTGCGCGTACCCGGCCGCCGCATCCGCTTCAGCATCGCCGCCGAGGCGTGCTGCAACGGCAGGTCCACGTAGCGGACGACCTTCTCGCACGCCGCCATCGCCTCGATCGTGTCGGCCGTGATCGTGGTGGGGTAGAGGTAGAGCAGCCGGATCCACTCCAGCCCCTCGATGGCATTGAGCGCCCGCAGCAGGCGACCGAGCGCGCCACGGTCCTGCCGATCGCGATCGATGCCGTAGAACGTGGTGTCCTGCGACACCAGGAGCAGTTCCTTGACGCCGCGGGCCGCCAGGGCGCGGGCTTCGGCCACGACTGAGCCTTCCTCCCGGCTCCGATAGGCGCCGCGCAGCTTCGGGATGATGCAGAAGGCGCAGTTGTAGTCGCAGCCCTCGGCGATCTTCACGTAGGCGTAGTGCCCCGGCGTGGTCAGGCGGCGCGGCGTCGCCGCGTCGTAGAGGTAGGTCGGGAGCGGCGCATCGGCGTCGCGATGTCTCGCCGACAGTTTCTCGGCCTCGCCATCCGCGTTGCGTCGGAACAGGCCCACGGTGGCCGGCGCCGACGGCGCCCCGTCGATGGCGCCGACGATGGCGTCCACCTCGCCGGTGCCGAGCACGGCGTCGATCTCGGGGATCTGCTCGCGCAGTTCCTCACGGTAGCGTTCCGCCAGGCAGCCCGTGACGACGAGCCGCCGGGCCCGGCCGCCCGTCTTGTGCTGGGCCATCTCGAGGATGGTGTTGATGGACTCCTGCTTGGCCGAGTCGATGAAGGCACACGTGTTGACCACGAGCACGTCGGCGTCTGCCGCGTCTCCCGTGATCTCGTGCCCGGCGCGCTCGGCGAGTCCCAGCATCACCTCGGAGTCGACGAGGTTCTTGGGGCAGCCGAGTGAAATCAGACCAATCTTCATTAGTGCCTAGTGCCTGAATGCCCAATGGCGACGTCGCGCGTCGAGCTGAAGCTCGACGCCTACAGTCGTGTCCGGAGGACTCGATTCATTGCCAAACGTCGCCGCTGCAGCCGCGACCCGTCCTGGGGCTCGACCGCTCCGCGGACGGCTGTAGCCGTCGACCTCCAGGTCGACGGACCAACCCGCCCGTCACGGATACAACCGATACAACATCCGCGGATACGGAATGGTTTCGCGGACGTGCTCGAGGCCGCAGATCCAGGCCACCACCCGCTCGATGCCCATGCCGAAGCCGGCGTGGGGCACCGAACCGAAGCGGCGCAGGTCGAGATACCACTCGAAGGCTTCCTGCGGCAGATCGTGGTCCTTGATCCGCTGCAGCAGCAGGTCGTAGTCGTCGAGGCGCTGGCCGCCGCCGATGATCTCGCCGTACCCTTCCGGCGCGAGCATGTCCACGCACAGCGCGAGATCGAGCTGCGCCGGGTCCGGCTTCATGTAGAAGGCCTTCACCGCCGCCGGGTACCGATGCACGAGGACCGGGCGGTCGAACTGCCCCGACAGCACGGTCTCGTCGGTACCGCCAAAATCACCACCCCACTCGACGGGCATGCCGGCGCCCTTGAGCCGCTCGATGGCCTCGGTGTACGAGATCCGCGGGAATGGCGTCGTCACCGTCTCGAGCTTCGAGGTGTCGCGCTCGAGCTGGGCCAGTTCAGGCCGCCGCTTGTCGAGCACCCGGGCGACCACCGATTCCACCAGCTGCTCGGCCAGGTCCATGGTGTCGTCGAGGGTGGCGTAGGCGACCTCGGGCTCGACCATCCAGAACTCGGTCAGGTGGCGGCGGGTCTTGCTCTTCTCGGCCCGGAACGTCGGCCCGAAGGCGTAGACCTTGCCGAGGGCCATGGCGTTGGCCTCGTTGTACAGCTGGCCGCTCTGCGTCAGGTAGGCCGTCGTGTCTTCGAAGTACTGGACCGGAAACAGCGTGGTCGTGCCTTCGCAGGCCGACGGCGTGAAGATCGGCGTGTCGGCGAGGATGAAGCCCCGGCTGTTGAAGAAGTCGCGGACGGCATCGATGATCTCGTGCCGCACGCGCAGCACCGACTGCTGACGCTGCGAGCGGATCCACAGGTGCCGCCGGTCCATCAGGTAGTCCACGCCGTGTTCCTTCGGCGTGATGGGGTAGTCCACCGAGTCCCCGACCACGGTGAAGCCCGTGCCCGTCAGCTCGTAGCCACCCTTGGCGCGCGCGTCGGCCCGGACCCTGCCGGTGACGATGATCGCGGTTTCCTGCGAGAGGTGGTCTGCCTTGGCGAACAGCTCCTCGCCGATGTCGGCCTTCGACATCACCACCTGGATGAAGCCGGTGCCATCGCGGACGATCAGGAAGTGGATCTTCCCGCTGGAGCGTCGGTTGTGGAGCCAGCCCCGGAGGGTGACGTCCTGGCCGTCGAACTGGGCGATGTCCTGGATGTAGGCAACGGGCGGCATCAGAACTCCAAAGTATGACGGAGAAGGCCCGGGAGGCCAACTGACGCGGCCCTCCCCAACGACGCGGGCGGTCAGTCGTCGCCGAAGGGGAACGTCGTGTCGCCGAGCAGCGATTCCAGCCGGCGGCGCACTGCCCCGGCCCGCCGCAGCGTGGTGAGCGGACCGTCGGCAGCCGCGGCGAGCTCGAACATCAGGGTGCTGTCGTACCCGACCTTCTGGAACGCGATGAGCAGCTCCGGCCAGTCGATCACCCCGTCGAAGGGCAACAGGTGGTCGTCCTTGCGGCCGCCGTTGTCGTGCAGGTGCGTGGTCACGAGGTAGCCGGCCACCGTCTCCAGCGCGTCCACCACATCGCCCTGCAGCCGCGCGTGGCCGACGTCGAGGCAGATGCCCAGCCCGCTCAGGTCCTCCTCCTCGATGAGGCGCACGAGCTGGCGCGCGGTCGAGAGCGCATTGGGGATCACCTCGACCGCGACGCGCACGCCGACCCGCTCGGCCGCCGGCATCAGCACGTCGAGCGTCCGCAGCACGGCGTCGCGCTGGTTGTCGCCCGAGGGCGGCGCGTACTCGTCCGGGACGCCGAGGTGCAGCACGAGATAGGCGTACGGGACGACCGTCGCCAGGTCGAGCGTCTTCAGGCACTCGTCCACGGTCCTGGCCCGCTGGGCGGCCTGTGACGACGCGGTCGAGAACGGCGGGCCCCAGGTCGTGCCGTGGAGGAACTCGGTGATCGGCGCGTGCATGCTGTGCAGCCGTACGCCGCTGGCCGCGCACCACCCGGCGAGGTCTCGCCCGGCCTGGATCTCGTGATAGTCGAAGTGCGACCGGGTGGCGAACACCTCGACGGCGGTGAACCCCTCGGCCGCCATGGCCGCCAGGTGGCCGGGACCCAGCGCCTCGGCGTGGAACAGGTGCGTCGAGAGTCCGAAGTCCACGCGCAGAGTGTACGAAAAAGCCTGCGCTAGCGCATCTCGTCGACGTGCGCCGCGAGCAGGTCGTGCAACCGGCCGAAGGACCGGTACCGCGCGAGATTGGTCCGGACGTACCGCAGCGTACGGGGCATGTACTGGATGTACACGGGATTCTGCTTGGCAGTGGTCTGGTAGCCGAACGTCCCGAGCGCCTTCAGGTTGCGCTGCAGGGACATCACGTCGAACCGCTCGCGGAACTCGGCTTCGCTTTCCGGGCGGTCCGTCAGGGCGAGGAAATAGGCCAGGAGCCAGTTGACGGTCGAATCCGACAGGTCGACATACGAGTCGCGCAGCAACGACGCCAGGTCGTAGGTGTCGGGCCCGAGGCGGGCGTCCTGATAGTCGATCAGGTGCAGCCGCTGCTGGTGCAGCATCAGATTGCGGCTGTGATAGTCGCGATGGCAGAGCACGCGCGGCTCGGCGGCCAGGCGCTCCACGAGCAGGCGCAACTCGACGCGGATGGCCGTCAGCGTGCCTTCGTCCAGTTCGACACCGCGATAGCCGAGAAGATAGTGCTTGAGGAAGAACTCCATCTCCCAGCCGAGCTTCGCCTCGTCGAACGCGATGCCATACGGCAGGTAGGCGTCTGACGCCAGTTCCGCCCCACGGTGCTGCAGCGCGGCGATGAGCCGCACCGCCTCGCGATAGAGCTTGCCGTGCTCCTCCGAACTGGCGAGGCCGAGGTGCGCCTGCAGCGTCACGTCCCCCAGATCCTCGAGCAGCAGCAGCCCGAGGTCGGGCGCTTCGTCGAGGATGTCCGGGACCGGCACGGGCATCTGATCCAGCAGCCGCGTGACGTTGAGGAACGGCAGCGTCTCGTCGAATGCCGACGGGTAGGCGGCCAGCACGGTGGTCGTGCCTTCGGGCGCGATCAGCCGGTAGTAGCGCCGATCCGAGGCGTCGCCCGTCAGCGGCACCACGCGTACGCCGCGGGCGCGCTGCCCGCTTCTTCCGAGATACTGCTCTACACGGTCCTGAAACGAATCGGCCACCAGCTCTGTCCTGTCATGGGTCGGCGCGGCACGGTCGTGCGCGGCCTGCGCGTCGCCGGTGTGTGCCATCGACGCGCCGAGCATGGTAACAGGGGAATGAAGACGGCCGCTTACGCAGTGGTCTGGCTGAGGTGCTGGCCGGCCGCCAGCGGCACGTGTCCCGTGACGACGACATCGTCGAGCACGCACCCGGCCGGCACGTGCGCGCCGGGCCACACGATGCAGTCACGCAGCGAGGCGGTCCCGGCCACGGTGGCGGCGGCATCGATGACGTTGCCGCGAGCATCGGTGCCGAACGCCCGGCAGGTGCGCCGATAGTCCTCCACGGTCCCGACATCGTCGAATCGCGCGTCGAAGACCACGCCACGCACGGCTCCAGGGGTGGCCGCCATCAGCTGCGGATAGAGCTGCGCGACGCTCTCGGCCGGCGTGTCGTCGGGCAGGCCCTCCAGCACCGCGCGCCGCACCAACTGGATGCCGGGATAGTGCACGCTGGGGACCGTACTGGTGCGCGGGACGAACGCCGTGACCGCCCCCTCGGCGTCCAGGACCACACCGCCGTAGCGACCTGGCGCAGGGTGCGGCATCAGCCCGAGCGTCACCAGGGCGCCGCTCCTGGTGTGGGCCTCCCACAACGTGCGCAGCGGGATGTCGCACAGCGTGTCGCCGTTGACCACGAGCACCGTGTCGCCCGCGACCAGCGGCAGCGCATGACGCGGCCCTCCGGCCGAGCCCAGCACGCGGGGCTGCTCCCACGAATAGCGGACGCGCAGGCCGCACTGCGACCCGTCGCCGACCTCGCGCGTGACGGTGTGGGGGAGATGGTGCAGGTTCAGGACCGCCTCCCGGATGCCGGCCTCGGCGAGGCGCCGCAGGATGCGGCACGCCAGGGCCTCGTCGCCCACCGGCATCGCCGGCTTGGCGCGGTACGCGGTCAGCGGACGGAGGCGCGTGCCGAGGCCCGCGGTGAGCACGATGGCGGGCGGCGGCCAGGTGGTCATGCCGGGAACAGCATGTGGGGGCCGAGGCCCAGCGCCGCGCCCCGCTCGGCGTGCAGACGTGAATAGGAGGCCGTCAGGTAGTCGGCCGGCTGGAACCCGAGCGCCTCGGCCAGTGCGGTGATCCGGGCTTCCTGACCTTCGAGTTCGACGAAGATCCCGACCGGTGTCTCGTCGAGGGCGAGGACGCAGGTCGTGTCACCGAACTCCTCGCGGTACTTCTGGTAGCGGAACGCGACGCGATACCCGAGCGCCTCGAAGATGGCGTGCGTCGTGGCCGCATCGCCGGTCCCCGTCTCGAACTCCGGACGGACCTTCATCATCCCCGGCTCGGGTGGCCCCTTGAACGTGATGACCGCGACCTCGCCATCGCGGCGCAGCCGCAGCGCGCAACTGCGCGCGCGCAGGCTGCCGTCCGGCGTGTCGTACAGCGCATCGTCCTGGAGACGACGCGGCCGGAGGGCCGGGAGGCCGAGCGTGCCGATCGCGGCGCGCGCAGCCTCCAGGGTGGGGTACTCCAGCTTGATCTCGCGCTCGACCACTAGTCCTTGCGGATGGCGAAGCCGAGCTCCTGCCCGCCGCGCAGCACGAGGATGCGGGCGAGACGTCCGCTCGGGATGGCCTGCAGCTTCTTGTTGGCGTCGGTGGCGCTGGTCACGGCCTGACCGTTGACCTGCGTGATGACGTCGAAGCGGCGAAGCCCGCCCTGCGCCGAGGCGCTCCCGGGATCGACGTCGGTCACGAGGGCGCCGCTCGTGCTGCGCGGCAGTTCCAGGCGACGGGCGATGTCGGGCGTGATGTCGTCCAGCTGGATGCCGAAGCCGGCCGACTCCTCGACCGTGCTCTCTTCTTCTTCCGCCACGCCGCCGGCCTCGGCCTCGAGATTGAGCTCGCCGATCGTGACGTTGATCGACTGGCTCTTGCCGCCATCACGGAGGACCTTGACGGGCACGGTCGTGCCGGGCCGCGTGCGCGTGACCATCTCGACCAGCTGGTCGCGGTTCTTCACCGGCTTGCCGTTGAACTCGACGATGACGTCCAGCGCCTTCAGGCCGGCGCGGGCCGCCGGGCCCCCGGCGGTGACGGCGGTGACGAATGCGCCGCTGCGGTTGGTGAGACCGAGGTCCTCGTAGGCCTCGGCGCCGACCGGCTGGACCTGAACGCCGATCATGCCGCGCGTCACCTTGCCGGTCCTCAGCTGCGGGACGAGTTCTCGCACGAGGTTGATCGGCACGGCGAACCCGATGCCCATGTTGGACGCCTGGGCACGGTCGCTGAGGATGGCCGTGTTGATGCCGACGACCTCGCCGCGGACGTTGAGCAGCGGCCCACCGGAGTTGCCCGGGTTGATGGCCGCGTCGGTCTGCAGCATGTTGACGCTGCGCGCCGGTGCCACCGGGAACGGCCGACCGAGCGCGCTGATGACGCCGACGGTGACCGTGTGATTGAAGTTGAACGGGTTGCCGATGGCGACGACGAAATCGCCCGGCTGCATCTGATCGGAATCCCCGAACCTGACCTGCTGGAGCTGCCCGGCCGGCTTCTTGACAAGCTGGATGAGGGCGCTGTCGGTGAGCGGGTCGCGGCCGACGATCTTGGCCTCGAACTCGAGGTCGCCGTCGTCACCGTAGAACGCCACTTCGATCTTGTTGGCGTTCTCGACGACGTGATTGTTGGTGAGGATCAGGCCCTCGGCGGCGTCGATGATGAAGCCGGTGCCGGCGCCCTGCGACTGCGGCTGCTGGCGCTGTCGCGGACGCGCGCCCGGGGCCTGCCGCTCCTGATCCGGGAAGAAGCGGCGGAGCAGGTCATCGCCGCCGAAGAACTCGGTGAGTTCCTCGGTCCGCGGCGTCGACTCGGTGCGGATGTTGACCACGGCGGGCGACATCTCGCGGGCGATGGTGCGGAACGTCGTCGCGTCGATGGCGCCCGTGATGGGGGCGCTGTTGGCGGGCGGCGCGGTCGTCAGCGGCTGCGCCGAGGACGTCGGCGACAGGTCGAGCCTCGCCGCGAGCACCATGCCGATCGCCACCGAGGCGATGGCCAGCAGTACGGCGTAGAAGAGAGTGGTCTTGCGAGTGGACATGTGATCTCCGTACAGCGCTTCGAAGGTGCTCAGGGCACGGGCTCAGTGTGCCAAAGCCGTGATGGCCGCCTGCCGCGGTCCGGTGACACGCGCCTCGGTACCCATGATGACGACGTTGATCTCGGTGCGGACCCCGAACGTCGGAAAATAGAGGCCTGGCTCGATGGTGAAGCCGGAGCCGGCCAGCAACTGCCGCTCGTCGCGCGTCTCGTAATCGTCGAGGTGGGCGCCATTCCCATGGACGCTTTCCCCGAGACTGTGGCCGGTGCGGTGCAAGATCACGTCCGCGTAGCCGGCCTCGATCAGCACGGCGCGGGCCGCCGCATCGACCTCGAAGCCGCGGGCGAACCGGCCGGCATCGAGCGCCGCCTGGACCGTCGTGACGGCGGCGTCCCTGGCCTGCGCAATCGTGGCAAACGCCCGCGCCATCTCGGCGGGCACCTCGGCCCCCGTCCAGGCCATCCAGGTGATGTCGGCGTAGACCGAGCCCGGCGCGTCCTGCTTGCCCCACAAGTCGAGCAATACCAACTGGTTGGGGCCAATCGCGTCGTGCGACGTCGCGGTCGGCAGGTAGTGGGGATTGCCCGCGTTGGCCAGCACCGCGACCACCGGCGGGTCCGAACTGACCAGTCCTTCCTCGGCAAACCAGCCCACCATCTGCTGCTGGAGGGCGTACTCGGTGGTGCCCGGGCCGCCGGCGGCAATCTGCCGCAGCACCTCGAAGGCGCGGTCCTTGATGCGGTGCAGGGCGTCCGAGGCGGCGACATGCGTCGCGATCTGCGCCGGCGACCAGACCGCCTCGAACTGCTGCACGAGGTCGCCCGACGAGACGACCTCCACTCCACGCTGCCGCACCGACTCGATGGTGCCGGCGTCGACCCGGGACAGGTACGGGATGTTGCAGCCCGCCGAGTACTCCATCGCGACGCGCGTGGCACCGGCCAGCAGGGCGTCCAGCCCGTCGTCCAGCGACCGCCGGCCCGCGTAGGGCTGCATCGTGCCCGGCAGGTGGTCCAGGTTGTGCCGCTCGATCGCGTGGACCAGGCCACGAGGCGCGCCGGACGCCGGGATGTAGTAGTACCAGCGCCGCGTGGTCATCTTCGGGGCATGCACCAGGCCCGCGAGGGACTGCGCGATCGGATTGGACCCGTGGAAGTCGTAGAGCAGCCAGCCGTCGAGGCCGGCCGCTGCGAGACTCGCCTGGACGGCGGCGATGTCGAGGGGCATCGGGAAAGTATACGGCGGCTGAGCCGTCCGGTTGCGGAGTTGGACGCGGTGCGCGCGGTCCGCGTTCGATCGTCCGGTGACCGGCCCTGGCGCCTGCCTCGACCGCGCGGGCCGCAACCGCGTCTTATAATCCCGAGTTGCCCAGCGCTGATGCCAGCGCACGTTTGGATGCGGCGCGTCCCCCTGCCGGGGCCAGACGCCGCGTGTCCCCGGTACTGCTATGCGTAGATTCGTGTCTTCCACGGCGATGCTCGCGCTGCTGGCCGGTGCCGCCCTCATGGCCCAGCAGGGCAGCGCACAGGCGCCACCACCACCCGCCAGCCCCGCCCCGGCCCAGGGGGCGGCGGCTCAGCCCGCGGCCACCGGTCCCGACGGCGTGCAGCGCCCGACCTTCCGCGCCCAGATCGACTACGTCGAGGTCTCGGCCATCGTCACCGACGACGACGGCAACCTGGTCAGGGACCTGACCAAGGGCGACTTCGAGATCCTGGAGAACGGCAAGCCCCAGACCGTGTCGGTGTTCACGCCGGTCAACATCCCCTTCGAGCAGCCCGCGCGGACGCTCATCGAGGGGCGGCCGCTGAAGTTCGACGTCGCGTCGAACCAGGGCGCCCGTGATGGCCGCGTGTACGTCCTCGTGCTCGACGACTACCACATCGGTGGCCTGCGCGCGAACCAGGTCAAGGTCGCGGCGAAGGAATTCATCGAGAAGCACGTCGCGGCCAACGATCAGGTCGCGGTCATCCACGCCAGCGGTCGCAGCAACGCGTCGCAGGAGTTCACCACCAACAAGGACCTGATGCTGGCCTCGATCGACAAGCTGATCGGGATGAAGCTGCGGTCCTCGACGGTCGAGAAGCTGACCGACTACCGCAATCGCGTCGAGTACCTCAACGCGCTGCAGAGTGTCGCCGGCGACGAATCGCAGGCCCGCGACAAGGCCCTCGACATGCTCGACCCCGAGCGTGCCTACTTCGCCCGCTCGTCGATGGAGACGCTGCGCAACCTGTCGCGACTGCTCGAGACGGTCAACGGCAGCCGCAAGTCGGTGCTGCTGTACAGCGAGGGCATCGACTACAACATCACCGACATCATGGGCAGCAACGGGTCGCGGTTCTCGAGCGACGTCCTGTTCGCCATGCGCGACGCCATCGGCGCCGCCACCCGCAGCAACGTCGCCTACTACACCATCGACCCCCGCGGTCTGGTCGGCATCTCGGACGACGAGATGGACATGCAGGCGCCGCCGCAGGACGTGACCCTGGGGCTCAATCCCTGGAACGTGCGTGACGAACAGCGCCTGGCGCAGATGAGCCTGATGTCGCTCGCCGAGGAAACCGGCGGGGCGTGGTCGGTCAACAGCAACGACTTCACGAAGATCTACGACCGGGTCGTCCGCGACAGCAGCACCTACTACCTGCTCGGCTACTACCCGACCGACGATCGGCGCAACGGCAGTGTCCGCCGCATCCAGGTCAAGGTCAACCGCAAGGACGTCAAGGTCTTCGCCCGCAAGGCCTACCAGGCGCCGAAGGAGAAGGACGAGAAGAAGTTCGCCGAGTCGGCAGCCGGGACGTCGCCCGAGGTGCGCACCGCGCTCAACTCGGCGCTTCCCACGCCTGGCCTCAACCTCACGGTCCATGCCGCACCCTTCAAGGGCACCAACAAGACGTCGTCGGTGGCCGTGACGGTGCAGGTCGAAGGAGAACGGCTGGCGTTCAAGGAGGCTGGCGAGACGTTCACCAACGGGCTCGAGATCTCCATGATGGCCATGGACCTGCTCGGCAAGGTGCCCGACGGCGACCGCGCCAATCTCGATCTCAAGCTGCGCAAGCAGACGCGCGACCTGATGACGCAGACGGGGCTCCGATCGGTGGCGACCCTCGACCTTCCGCCGGGGCGCTATCAGCTGCGCGTCGCCGCGCGCGAGACCAACAACGGCATGCTCGGATCGGTCTTCACCGACCTCGAGGTGCCCGACTTCTCGTCCGAGCCGCTCAGCATGAGCGGCATCCTCCTGTCGTCCAGCGGCGCCAGCCTGACGCCCACGCCGCGGATGGAGGAGGAGCTCAAGAAGCTGCTGCCGGCGCCGCCGACCACGACGCGCGGGTTTGCCACCATCGAGTCGCTCTTCGGATACGCGGACGTGTACGACTCGCTGCAGCCGGCGCACAGCGTCGACGTCAGCACCACGGTGACGCGCGTCGACGGCACGAAGGTGTTCACGACCACCGAGGAGCGCAAGTCCTCGGAGTTCGGTGGCAGCAAGGGCGGCGGCTACGGCGTCCAGTTCGAGGTGCCGCTCAAGGACTTCGAGCCCGGGCTCTACATCCTCAAGGTGGAAGCCAAGCCGCGCCTCAACAAGCCGGCCGTGTCACGCGAGCTGACCTTCGCGGTCTACGGACCACCGACGGCGGAGACCAGCGCCTCGGCCACCCGCATCGTGCCCATCGCACACGGGCCGTTGAGCAATGGCTCGACCGCGCGCGAGTCCGTGGTGCGCAACCCCGAGGACTGGGGCGCCCTCTGGGCGTCGCTACCGACGCGGCAGGCAGCACCGCAGGTGGCGTTCGACCAGATGATGGTCGTCGGGGTCTTCGTCGGCAACCGGCCCACGACGGGGTACAAGGTGGAGATCACCGGTGCGCGCAAGGATGGCGAGGCGCTGGTGATCCAGTGGCGTGAGGTGCCGCCGGCCGAGGGCTCCTCGGTCAACGCCACGGTGACGTCGCCGTTCGCGGTGGCGGGGTTGCCGCGGCACGACGGCCCGGTGCGCTTCGAAAAGGCCGGGAGCTAGCCGACGCGCATGTCGACGCTCGCCTCTCCCTCTCCGCCACGGGCCGTGGCCGCCGCGCCCGAGACCTCACTGGGGGTGAGCCGGCGCAAGGCCTGCGTCTTCGCGTATTCGGCCGGCTGGATTTCCGGCCTGGTCGTGCTGTGGCTCGAGGGGCGGGACGCCGAGACCCGCCGGCACGCGGCCCAGGCCGTCCTCGGCTTCGGTCTGCTGACGCTGCTGGGGGCCGCCTGTCTCGCGCTGGCGGTCCTCGGCATCCTGACGTCGCTCGCCCTGTTCCGCATCGGGCTGTGGGCGGCGCAGGCCGTCGTCCTGGTCGGCGTGGTGCTCTGGGGCTGGTCGCTCGTGCGCGTGGCGTTTGGCGGCAGTCCGCGGTGGCCGCTGATCGGCGCGCGCGCCGCGCGGCTCGCCGCCGTGCCGTAAGTCCGAAACCTAGAGCTCCCCGTTCCACTCCTCGGGTTCGGCGCCGGTGGCCCGGATGATCTCGAGGTGCCACTTGCCGCCACCCCAGGGCTCGATGACCTCCGCGACCACCACATCCACGAGGACCTCGTGGAAGGCACGGGTCTCGGGATCACCCTCGAGGTGATACGCCGGTTCCTCCCACCCGAAGGTCGGATAGAGCACCAGCGTCAGGAACAGGTCGTAGCCGTCGTCCACCACGATGAGCTGGCCGCACGGCCGCTTCATCGTCGAGTGGTAGATGAGGTACTTCTCGGCGCTGTGGGCGCGGATGTAGCGCTTGAGGGCGAACTCGCGCGCGACGATCTCCTCGACGGCGATCTTCTTGTCCCAGCAGTCGCGGCAGTACTTCTCCTCCCCGCGGGGTTCGGAGACGTCCTTCGCGTTGCAGAGCGCGCATCGCAGGGTGGAAGCGGTACGACGAGACATCACGGCATTGTCGCATGGGCCTCCGACAGGGCGTCCCGCTCCTCGCGGGGGGACGCGGACCGCGGGGGCACCGGGACCGCTCAGCGGGTCCCAGTGCCCCTGGTCGGGCGTGTCGTCGCGGGCCTACTTGTGGCGGAGGCTGGCCTCGAACGCGGGGAGGTACATGCGCTCGACGTACTCCTTGAGCATGCGACGCGTGCAGAAGCGCGGGGCGACCGTCTGGATCGACGACTTCACCATCGCCACCCAGCGGTGCGGGATGTCGTCCTCGCCGCGATCGTAGAAGGCCGGGACGACCTCGTTCTCGAGCAGCCGATAGAGCGCATCGGCGTCGGCCGCATCCTGCGCGGCGTTGTCGGCGTGTTCGACGCCCGGATCGATCAGCCAGCCGTTGCCGCCGACGAAGCCCTCGGGCCACCAGCCGTCGCCGATGCTGACGTTGAGCACGCCGTTGGCGGCGGCCTTCATGCCGCTGGTCCCGCTGGCCTCGAGCGGCTTGCGCGGGTTGTTGAGCCACACGTCACAGCCCTGCACCAGGTAGTGCGCGACGTGCAGGTCGTAGTCCTCGACGAAGGCGATGCGGCCACCGAAGCGCGGGTCGAGCGCGCGGCGATAGATCCCCTGCAGGGCGTGCTTGCCGCCCTCGTCGGCCGGGTGGGCCTTGCCGGCAAAGACGATCTGGACGGGACGCTTCGGGTCGTTGAGCAGCCGCGCGAGCCGATCCGGGTCGTGGAAGATCAGATCGGGCCGCTTGTAGGCGGTCATGCGACGAGCGAATCCGATGGTGAGCGCCTTCTCGCCGAGCAGGGTGCCGCCGGCGAGGACGCGGGCCGGCGGGATGTTCTCGCGCACCCAGCGCTCGCGGATCTGCTCGCGCACGAAGTGGTACATGTAGGTGCGCATCTTCTCGCGCGTTCCCCACAGCACGTCGTCCGGAATGGTCTGCACGGCATCCCAGAGCGCGGGCTCGTCGTGGCGGGCGCGCCAGTCGACGGGCAGGTACTCGTCGAGCGTGCGCGTCAGCTCGAGGGACAGCCAGTTGGTCAGGTGGACGCCATTGGTGACGGCCTTGACCGGCTCGTCCTGCGCCGGCAACTCCTGAATCAGCGGCGCCCACATCTCGCGCGTCACCTCGCCGTGCAACTGGCTGACGGCGTTGACGCCCGCGGCACTCCGCATGGCGAGGGCCGTCATGTTGAACAGCGTGCCGCTGCCGTTGTCGTAGCGGCCGAGGGCGAGGAAGTCCTCGCGGTGATCGCCCAGCCCGCCCCAGCACCCCGCCAGGTGGGTTTCCACCATGTGGAAGGGGAAGGCGTCGTGGCCGGCGGGTACGGGCGTGTGCGTCGTGAACACGGTGGTCCGACGGACTTCCGCGTGGGCATCGGCGAACGAGTAGCCCTGTTCGAGCAGCTCGCGGATGCGCTGCAGCACGACGAAGGCGGCGTGCCCTTCGTTGAGATGCCACACCGCCGGGTCGTACCCGAGCGCGCGCAGCACCCGCACGCCACCGATGCCGAGGATGATTTCCTGCTGCACGCGCGTCTCGCGGTCGCCGCCATACAGGCGCGCCGAGAGCTCGCGATCCCACGGCGCGTTCTCGGGCAGGTTCGTGTCCATCAGGTACAGCGAGATGCCCCCCAGCTTGACCTGCCACACCGAGACGAGCACGGTGCGGTTGCCGAGCGGCACCGCGATGACCAGCTCGGTGCCGTCGGCGGCACGAGCGCGGGTCGTCGCGGCGTTCTCCCAGTGCATCTGCTCGTAGTTCTCCTGCTGCCAGCCGTCGGCCGTGACGCTCTGGTGGAAATACCCCTGTGGATACATGAAGCCGATGCCGACGAACGGCAGGCCCAGGTCCGAGGCTTCCTTGCAGTGGTCACCGGCGAGCACACCGAGGCCCCCGGCATAGATCGGCAGCGACTGGTGGATGGCGAATTCGGCGGAGAAGTACGCAATCGGTCGGGTGCGCCCGATGTCGGTGCGCTCGTTCCACCAGGTCTGCTCGCCGACGCGCGCCGCCTGCAGTTGGCGCATGGCCTCGTCGTAGTGGGCGAGGTAGTCGGGATCGGCCGCCGCCTCGGCGAACCGCTCCGGGCTCACGAGGCGCAGCATGCGCACCGGGTTGTGGGCCGTCAGCCGCCACACCTTGTAGTCGAGCCGACGGAACACCTCGCGCGCGTCGCGGTGCCACACCCACCAGAGGTCGGTGGCGAGATCCTGCAGGCCGGCGATGCGATCGGGGAGAACAGGGGAATCGGACATGGTTCCTTCACTCGTCATGCGTACGTGACTCGCATCGGCGGGCCACACCAGTCCCATGAATCCAGCCCCGCGAGGCGGGGGAGGGCGACGGTGCGGGCGCGGGGCGAGGGCCGGGCGCGGGAGCGCCGGCCTGTAGACCAGCTATCGTACACTCTGGCGCATGTCCTCACGCCTCAATCGACGTGACTTCGTCCGCACGGGCGCTGCCGCCGCGGGTCTCGGCCTCACCTCCCGCGTCGACGGTGCGCCGGCGATCCGGCAAGCGCGCCCCAGGCCGGTGGTGATTTCCTCCACCAACGGCCACACACGCACCCATGACGGCACCGAGTCGTGCGTCGTGCGGGCGTTTCGCCTGATGACCGGCGGCACGGACGTCCTCGAGGCCCTCATCGCCGGCGTCAACATCGTCGAACTCGATCCGAAGGACACGAGCGTCGGCTATGGCGGGTTGCCCAACGCCGATGGCGTCGTCCAGCTCGATTCGTGCTGCATGCACGGCCCGAAGAAGCGCGCGGGCGGCGTGGCGGCGCTCGAGGGCGTGCGGACGCCGTCGAAGGTGGCCTACGCCGTGCTGCAGAACACCGACCATCACCTGCTGGTCGGCGCGGGCGCGCAGACCTTCGCGAGGCAGATGGGGTTCACGGTGGAAGCCGACCTCAACACCGAGACGTCGCGGCGCCTGTGGCTGGAGTGGAAGCGCCGCCTCGATCCCGATCATTTCCTCGATCCCGAGAAGCGGGCCGACGCGGCCTTCGACGCGGGACGCTCGATGGTGCGGGATGGCCTCATCGACCCGGCGCACTACTTCGGGACGATCAACTGCAACGGCGTCAACACCCGGGGCGACGTCTGTGGCGTGACCACGACCAGCGGCCTGGCCTGGAAGATTCCGGGGCGCGTCGGGGATTCGCCGATTCTCGGCGCCGGGCTCTACGTCGATGGCGAGGTCGGTGCCGCCGGGTCCACGGGACGCGGCGAAGCCAATCTCTATGGTCTCTGCTCGTACCTGATCGTCGAGCAGTTGCGCCAGGGGAAGTCCCCCAAGGACGCCGGCATGGAAGCCCTGCGTCGGGTGCGCGCCAACACCATCGAGAAGCGGCTCCTCGATCCGAAGGGCACCGGCAATCCCCGCTTCGGTCTGAACTTCTACGTCGTCAACAAGGCGGGCGAGTTCGCCGGGGTGTCGATGTACGAGAGCGACTACGCCGTGTGCACCGAGAACGGGCCGGAGATTCGCAAGACCGAATCACTCATCGCCGGGCGGGAGCCGCAGTGGTGAGGGCGCGGTGCCTGGCCGGCCTGCTGCTGGTGAGCCTCGCCTCGTCGGCGAGCGCCCAGACGGCCGATCGGGCGCCAGCGCTGGCGCCGGCGTTTCCCGAGGTGGATCGCATCTTCACCGACTACGCCCGCGCCGGCCATGTCCCGGGCATGGCCTGGGGCATTCTCGTGGATGGGCGGCTGGTCCACACCGGCACCTTCGGCGTGCAGGACACGACCACCCAGGCGCCGGTGACCGCCGACACCGTCTTCCGCATCGCGTCGATGACCAAGAGCTTCACGGCCGTGGCCATCCTCGCGCTGCGGGATGCCGGCACGCTCTCCCTCGACGACCCTGCCGAGCGGTACGTCCCTGAACTGGCGAGGCTGGCCTACCCGACCACCGACTCGCCCCGCATCACCATCCGCCACCTGTTGTCGCACGCCGCCGGCTTCCCCGAAGACAACCCCTGGGGAGACCAGCAGCTGGCGCTCACGGACGACCAGATGGCGGCGCTGCTGCGGCAGGGCATCCCGTTCTCCAATCCGCCCGGGCTGGCCTACGAGTACTCCAACTACGGGTTCGCCATTCTCGGGCGCATCGTCGCTGCCGTGTCGGGCATGCCGTATCGCGACTACGTGCGGACGCAGGTCCTCGACCCGCTGGGCCTGTCGGCGACCACGCTCGACGCGCCCGCCGTGCCGCCGGGGCGCCTGGCCCACGGCTACCGGTGGGAGGACGAGCGCTGGAAGGAAGAACCCCCGCTGCCCGATGGCGCCTTCGGCGCGATGGGCGGCATGCTGACCTCCCTGCGGGACCTGTCGACGTACGTGGCCTGGATGATGGACGCCTGGCCGGCGCGCGATGGCGCCGAGGTGGGTCCCCTGCGGCGCGCCTCGCGGCGCGAGATGCAGCAGGTGTGGCGCGCCGCGCCCGCCCTGGCCCGGTTCACCCCGACCAGCGGCCTGACCCTGCAGGCGGGCGGCTACGGGTACGGCCTCCGCGTCTCGCAGACCTGTGCCGTGGGCCACATGGTGGCCCACTCGGGCGGCCTGCCCGGCTTTGGCTCGCTGATGCGGTGGTATCCCGAACTTGGCGTCGGCCTCGTCGCCATGGGATCGCTGACCTACACAGCCTGGGCCCCGCGATTCGATGCCGCCGTCGCGGCGCTCGCAAAGACGGGCGCGCTCCGTCCGCGGCAGGCCGAGCCGTCACCGGCGCTGGTCGCCATGCGGGCCGACGTCACCCGTCTCATCCAGCAGTGGGATGACACGCTCGCCGATCGCATCGCGGCGAACAATCTCTATCTCGACACGGCCAGGGAGCGGCGTCGGCGGCAGATCGAGGATCTCCGGGCGCAGCACGGCGAGTGCCGGGCGGACGGGCCGTTCGTGGCAGAGAATGCCCTGCGGGGGGAGTGGGTGATGCCGTGCGAGCGCGGCGCCCTGCGCGTCTCGATCACGCTGGCGCCCATCGTGCCGCCCAAGGTGCAGCACCTGGCGGTGCGCTCGTCGACGACCACCGACGCACCCACGCCCGGCCCGATGACCTGCGTGTACTAGAGGACGGGGACGGCCGCGCTCACCGCTGCTGCACACTCAACGTGATGGCCGTCAGCAGTTCGTCGTCGATCAGCACGTCGAACACGTAGGTGCCGATCTCCGGCACCTCGAGCTCGAGCGGCAGATTGAGCGTGACGGCTGGACGCTCGTCCGTGAAGGCGATCATCTTGTCTGCAGACAGCCCCTCGCTGCCGGACGGGAACCAGCCACGCAGCGACAGGCGCCGCGGTCCACGCACGGCGCCGCCGCGCAGCGTGATCACCGCACGCAGATTCAGGACGAGCGGAGGGGTGTTCGGATCCGAGGGATCATCAATCGCCAGCCCATCGACGATGCCGATGAGGTTGGCCGTGCCGTCGGGCTGCAGATCGATACGCTGGCAGAGCACCGCCAGCGCGACGTAGGGACCGCCTGCCACACTCATCGCGCGAGTGTAGCAGGCAGCATCAGGGGAATGGCGTCAGGACGCCGCGCGCATGGCCTGGCCGCTCGACGTGTGCCAGCCGCGGTTGATCAGCCCATCGCACCAGGACGAGGCCGCCGCCTCCAGCGCTTCCCATTCTTCGAAGACGCGGCTGAGAATCGGCTTCCCGTTCACGAGATATTTGAGTTCCATGCCGAACGGATGCGGGGACACCTCGCACCGGACGAACTGTCCTGCACGGAAGAGCTTCCACAACACACGGCGACGATGAGGGAGCATGCGCATCGGTCGTCTCCTGCTTGGAAGGCATGAGGTGATGCCTTCCGACACCACTCTTTGTGGCAAGACCTGTGCCCGCGCAAAAGTGTGGGTTTGGAGGAGTGTCGCGTCGCACCCGGCCGGCTGCCGCGACGCGTGTCATGAATCGATGCGGAAAAAGATGCCAGTCAGCAGGTTTGAGGGTGGGCAGAGTGCCTCACCCGGACGCTGTGCTGGTGTCGTGTGTCACAACGGGACTCTCGAAGCTCATCGAGAGTCGTGCCCTTGTCTGGCCGCTCGACACTGCAGCGAGCCTGACGTCCAACCGGGGAGGTTGGTGCGGAAGGAGGGACTTGAACCCTCACCGAGTTGCCCCGACAGGTTCCTGAGACCTGCGCGTCTGCCAATTCCGCCACTTCCGCAAGAGGCGCGTGACCGGGCCGGTCACAGACGACGGAGTATACCGCACCTCGCGCCCGAGCGGAAGCGTCCACGCCTGAGGCGGCAAAAATCCGGATGCTATGCTCCTGATCTGGATCCGGCAACATGCTGGCGCGCCCGTGGACTGAGGCCGTCGGCTCTCCAAAGGAACGAGCGTGGCTGTACGTCGAGGCGTGTGGGTGGTGGTCTTCCTGCTGGTGTCGGCTGTCCTCGTGTCGGCGGCGCTGGTGGCCTTCTCGTGGGTCGCGTTCCGGCGTCCCCCCGGTGTGCCGGACAAGGGCGTGCTGGTCCTCTCGGTCCAGGGAGATCTCGAGGAAATCTCGATCAATCCGTTCGACTCGCTGTTCAGTGAGCCCGTCACCGTCCGGAGCCTGACCGAGGCGCTCCGCGCCGCGAAGACCGACCCGCGGATCACCGGGGTGCTGCTCAAGCCCGTCCAGGCGCCAGCCCTGTGGGGCAAGGTGCAGGAACTGCGCGAGGCGCTGCTCGACTTCAAGTCGTCCGGCAAGCCGCTCGTGGCCCTGCTCGAGTTCGCGGGCGACCGCGAGTACGTCCTGGCGTCGGCCGCCTCACGGGTCGTCCTGGTGCCGCCCGGGCAGCTCAACCTGACGGGGCTGGCCAGCTACCAGGTCTTCCTGCGGGGCACCTTCGACAAGATCGGGGCGCAGCCCGACCTGCTGCACATCGGCGAGTACAAGACCGCCGTCAACACCTTCACCGAGACGGGCTTCACGCCGGCGCATCGCGAGATGACCGAGTCGCTGAACCACGACGCCTTCGAGCAGCTCATCGGGGCGGTGGCCGCGTCGCGCAAGAAGTCCGTGGAGGACGTCCGCGGGCTGATCGACCAGGGGCCGATGCTGCCCGACGCGGCCCTTCGGAACGGGCTGGTCGACGACGTCGCGTACTTCGACGAGATCGGCAAGACCAGCGGCCTCGGCGATCGCTTCACCGAACTGCCGCTCGAGCAGTACCTGACGGTCGTGCCGGCCACCCGGGTCAGCCTCAGTGCGCCGCGCGTGGCCGTCATCTATGCCATCGGCACCATCGTGTCCGGCAATGGCGGCACCGGGGCGACGGGGACGGAGGTCGGCTCGGACAAGCTGACAGAGTACATCCGGGACGTGCGCAACGACGACAGCATCAAGGCCGTCGTCCTCCGCGTGGACAGCCCCGGCGGCTCCACGGTGGCCTCCGACGTCATCTGGCGTGAGCTGATGCTGCTGCGCGCGCGCAAGCCGCTGGTGGTCTCGATGTCGGACCTCGCCGCGTCCGGCGGGTACTACATCGCCATGCCGGGCCACGTGATCGTCGCGCAGCCGGGCACGCTGACGGGGTCGATCGGCATCTTCTCGGGCAAGTTCGTCACCGGCGGGACGTACAACAAGCTGGGCATGAACATCGAGGCGGTCAGCGAAGGCAAGTACGCGGAGATGTACTCGCCCAACCGCGTCTTCAACGACGCCGAGCGGGCCAAGATCGAGGAGCAGATGCAGGCCTTCTACGACCAGTTCGTCGAGAAGGTGGCCGAGTCGCGCTCGTCCACGCCCGAGAAGATCGACGCCATCGCTCAGGGACGGGTCTGGACGGGGCGGCAGGCCCGCGAGCGCGGTCTGGTCGATGAGCTCGGCGGCCTGCCACGCGCGCTCGCCATCGCGCAGCAGCGCGCCGGCATCGGCAAGGACGTCGCCGTGCAGGTGGTGACCTATCCGCCCAAGCCCAGCGTGCTCGACGCGCTGACGTCGCTCGGCGGTGCGCAGGGGATGCGCGCCTCGCTGGCCGAGGCGCTGCTCAGCCAGCAGGACCGCGAGACACTGGCCGCGGTCCGCCGGCCGCTGCACATGCTGCGGCGCGGCGAATCGCTCGCCCTGCTGCCCTGGGTGTTCGCGAGGTAGGGGGGAAGGCTCAGGGCTCGGGGCTCAAGGCTAGGCACAGCAGGCTCAGGGCTCAGGGCTCAGGGCTCAGGGGTAGGGCCGGCTCTCCGAGCCGGCCGTCCACACGACAAAGGGCGGGACTGGCCTCACGGCTGGTCCCGCCCTTTGTCGTTCCGGCATTCGGCATTCCGGCGTGCGGCATGCCGCCGAGCCGGAGGCGAGGGGGCCTACGTCGTGAGCCGCTGCAGGACTGCCTGGTCGATGGTGATCCCCATGCCCTGCTTGGCCTTCGTCATGTAACTGGCGAAGAACTGCGACCGCTTCTGCGACGCAAGTTCACGTCGGATGGCATCGCGGTTCGACGCGAGGTCGGCCGCCGGGACGTCCGAGCGGCTCGACACGCGGACGACGACGGCGCCGTTGGGCGTCAGGATCGGGTCGCTCACCGTGCCGACCGGCAGGGAGAACAGCGCCTCGTCTACGGCCGCGCTCGGGCCGACCTCGGGGATGGCCGCGCCGCGCGCCAGGTTCTCGGCGTTGCGCACCGTCAGGCCGGCGGCCTTGGCGGCGGCGCCGAAATCCGCGGCGGACTTCAGGGTGGTCGCCGTGGCGCGGGCCCGGGCGACGGCCAGGTCCTGAGCCTTCTTGCGCTTGAGGTCGGTCGTCGCCCGCTCCTTGACCTCGGCGAGCGTCGGCACGCGGGCGGCTTCACTGCCGGTCACCGTGAGGAAGGCCACGCCCGTCCCGGTCCGCAGCGGCCCGCTCACCTTGCCCTGCTCCAGCGTGAACGCCTGGTCGGAGACCTCCGGCGACGCGCCGAGGCCAGGAATCGGCTCGGTGCGCGTGAAGAACGGCGACTCCTGCACCTTGAGCCCACGCTTGGCGGCCGCCTTGTCGAGGTCGCCCGGGACGGTCACTTCGGTGCCGATGGCCGTCGCGAGGTCCTGCACCCGGGTCTGGGCGCGCTCGAACTTGAGCTGCTCGGTGATCTGCGGCCGCACGCTGTCCAGCGGCTGCACTTCGGCCGCCTTCTTGTCGGTCACCTTGATGATGTGGAAGCCGTACTGGGTCTTCACCAGGTCGCTCACCTGCCCGACGGGCAGGGTGAACGCCGCGGCCTCGAACTCGGGCACCATGCGGCCCTTGCCGAAGAAGTCCAGATCGCCACCCTTGGTCGCGCTGGCGGGGTCCTGCGAGTTGGCCGTCGCGAGCGCGGCGAAGTCGGCGCCGCCCTTGATCTGGGCCAGCAGGGCCTCGGCCTTCGCGCGCACCGCCGCCTCGTCCTTGCCCTCGGTGTTGAGGAGGATGTGGCTGGCGCGGATCTGCTCGGGCTGCGAGTACTGGTCGATGTTCTGCCGGTACGCGCGCTGGATGTCCTGCTCGGGCACGGTGATGTTGTTGCGGATGGCCTGGGCGTCGAGCAGCAGATAGCGGACCTTGCGGCGCTCCCCGATGCGATAGGTCTCCCTGCTCTGCTCGAAGTAGGCCGCCACGTCGGCGTCGCCGACCTGCACCTGGTCGAGGAACGACACCGTGGGGAACGACACGAGGTCCAGCGTCACCTTCTCGGTGCGGCGCTTGTACTCGGCGTCGGCCTCGGCATCCGACACGGTGATCCACTCGGTCAGCGTCGCGCGCATCTTGTCGAGGATCACGCTGTTGCGGATCTCGTCCTCGAACTGCGCCGCGGTGATCGGCGGGCGCTGCAGGCGCAGCAGCTGCCGGTAGCGCTGCTCGCCGATGAACTGCCCGTTCTCCTGGAAGGCCGCGATGCTCATGATGCGTTCGCGCACCTCGACGTCGGTGGCCGAGATGCCCAGGCGCGCCGCTTCGGCCAGCACCGCCTCCTGGTCGATCATCTGCTGCAGCACCTGCCGATCCATGCCGAGCTGGCGCAGCATCGCCGGGCTCATGTTGCCGCCGTAGGCGTTGCGGAACTGCGCCATCTGGGCGTTGTAGGCCCGCGTGAAGTCGTTCACGCTGATGGCGCGGCCCTGCACGGTGGCGACGGCGTCGCTGGTGCCGGCGGTGCCGGCAGGCGGCGACAGGAAGTCGGGCACGTAGAAGAACACGAATGTGAGCACCACGAGGCCGAGGCTCCACTTGAGCCACCCCTGGTGGCGACGCATCCGGTCGAGCATGGTCATACAGTCGTTCTCCGGGGGGCTGACGCGTCTCGGGCCTTCCTCGCGGAAGTGCGCCTCGGTCAGCACAAAGACCCGCCATTATACGGCACTGGATGTGCAAGGCTATGATGTGGGGCGCTCCGTGCCTCCGTGTACACCGCCCCGGCCTCCACCTGACCCGAGTCCCGACGTCGTGAACCTGGCCCTTGGTCTGCCCCGTCTTCCCCGCGCCGCACGCCGCTCTTTGGCGTCCCGCGAGGCGTTGCACGCCTGGCTGCTCGATCTGCAGCGGCCGGCCACCGGGCCAGCTCTTGCACGGTTTATCGTCGCCAGGCTGTCGGAATGGCTGCCACTGGCCAGCTGGACGATCGTCGTGCCGGGCCCGCGCGGACTGGAGCCGC
>NZ_JALHPM010000093.1:0-26162 GCF_022842525.1 Luteitalea sp. | reverse complement strand
TTGCTCGACGCGGTGGCGCGCGAGGACGTCGCGCCAGCGGCGATCGGCGCTGCGCGGGCCCGGCGGTTGATGGGACACCGGACCCCGGCGGTCCGCGACCGCGCCCGCACGCTGCTCGCGGGCCTCGATGCCGGCGGGGGACTGCCGGTCTACGAACGCGCCCGCACGGACGTGCTCGCACGGTCGGGGGAGGCCGCGCGCGGCCGTCAGCAGTTCGAGGCCCAGTGCGTCGCCTGCCACACCTTCGGCGGCGCCGGTGGTCGCGTCGGACCCGACCTGAGCGGCATCCGCAACCAGCCGGCAGACGCGCTGCTGCTGCACATCCTCGTGCCCGACTACGAGATCACGCCGGGCTACGAGTCCTACACCGTGCAGACCCGTGATGGCCGCACGATCGTGGCGCGGATGGAGTCGGAGACGGCCGGCAGCCTGTCGATGCGCGACGCTGCGGGACAGGCACACGTGGTGTTGCGCGCCGATGTCGTGTCGGTGACCGCCGCGCCCGGGTCGTTGATGCCCGCGACGTTCCACGAGGCCCTGTCGGGGCAGGACCTCGCGGATCTGCTGGCGTACCTGAAGACGTCGCGCTGACCCCTAGCGGCGCGGCACCCAGACGACCATGGGCTGCGGCTCGCGATTGGCCCAGGCGTAATACGGGATGAAGGTCAGCGGCGCCGGCGTCCGGGCGATGGGCAGGGCCGCCGTGCCGGGACGATAGAGCGGAATGCCGTTGTCGGGCAGGATGGCGCCGGCGTGCTGGAGCACGCGGATGCCGCCGAGCAGGTCCGGTCGCGCCGTCACCTGCCACGCCGCCTGCCCCGTCAGCACCACCTGGAACAGGTCGACCTCCGCAGGCTGATCCGCCTGTTCGAGCGCATACACCAGCGGGCCACGCTGGATGGCCACGCGTCCGGTGTTCTCGCGGACCTGTGGGTGCGCCGCCACCTCCTGCACCTGCATGTCGAACGTGGCGCGCACCCGATCGCCCGGCTGCCAGTCGCGGGTGATCGCCGCGTAGTGCCCAGGCAGCACCCGGGCCGACACCGGCGCGCCGTTGACGGTCAGGGTCGACGCCGATGACCACGCCGGGATGCGCACGTGCAGCGTGAAGCGGGTGCGCGAGGCCGGCGAGACCTCGAGGTCGACCGTTCCTTCCCACGGGTACGCGGTGGACTGGGTCAGCTCCAGTGGTGTGCCGTCCTCGAGGCGCCAGCGCAGCGTCGACGGGTGGAACAGGTGCACGTACACACCGTCGGCCGACGTCGAGTAGAGGTAGCCGGGCAGCGCCGCCAGCGTCCGCTGCAGGTTGGGCGGGCAGCACGTCGTGTCGTACCAGGGATTGCGGATCCGTTCGCCGCGCGATTCCAGCGGATTGCGGTAGCAATACAGCGTGCCGTCGAGCGACATGCCCGAGTTGACGCCGTTGTAGAGCGCCCGCTCCATCACGTCGGCGAAGCGCGCCTCCCCCGTGATCAGCAGCAGCCGCCAGTTGAGCAGCATGTTGCCAATCGCGGCGCAGCTCTCGCCATACGCCTGGGCGTTCGGCAGCTCGTACGGCTCACCGAACGTCTCGCCCTGCGCGCGCGAGCCGACACCGCCGGTCACGTACATCTTCGTGTCGGTGAGGTCGGTCCACAGCCGCTCGAGCGTCGCGAGATAGGCCGGGTCTCCGGTCTCCATGAAGTAGTCGGCGGCACCGATCGACGCATACATGGCCCGCACGGCGTGTCCTTCGTACTTCGTGCGCGTCGTGAACGGCACGCCGCTGAAGGTGTAGGCCACGTCGCGCGGTCGCAGCTTCAGGCGCGCGGCCTCGTGGCTGCCCAGCAGGTAGCCTGCGAAGTCGAGGTACCTGCGGTCCTGCGTGGTCCGGTAGAGCTCCACCATCGCCAGTTCGAGTTCGGGATGCCCCGTGAACAGCGGCTCGCGATCGACGCCGAAGCGGCCGACGACGTGATCGGCCATGCGGCGACCGATATCGAGCAGCCGCCTGTCTCCCGTGGCCCGGTAGAACGCGATTCCTGCCTGCAGCAAATGGCCGAGACAGTACTCCTCATGGCCACCGACCTGATCGGTGAAACGTCGAGTGGCGCGCTCGCCGCTCCAGTAGGTGTTGAGGTAGCCGGAGGCCTCCTGAGCGGCGGCGATGTCGCGCGACAGCGCCTCCAGCGTGGCGCGCCATCGGGCATCGTCCTTCGTCTGCAGGGCGAGGGCGGTGGCCTCCATCCACTTGTAGAGGTCCGAGTCGGTGTAGAGCGGACCTCGTCGCTCGGCCGCCGACGATCCGCCGAGGCGCCGGAAGTTGTCGACGATGCCCTTCTGTTCGAAGAGCTCGAGCAGGGTCGGGAGGCTCCGCTCGACGTTGGCCCGCATGCGGGCCGACCAGAAGCCCTCCTGCATGGTCACGGCGCGCACGGGCACGTCGTGCAGGCGCGCGTGCGGCGAGCGCCGCGTGTGGACGGGGCCCTGGTCCTGCCAGGGCGCAGGCGCGGGGGATTGCGCACGGGCCGCCAGCAGCCCCCCGGCGCAGAGGATGGCGACCACGGCGACGCGCGCTCGGCTCATGCGGCAGAGCATAGCGCGTCACCTGGTCGCGGCCCCCCCAGGAGGGGCCGCGCCTAGAACCCGACGCGGGCGCCGAACTGCAGCAGGCGCGGACTGGTCGGCAGGATGCCGCGTGTGCGATCGACGACCGCGGTGAGATCCGAGAGATTCTTGACCGTGCCGAAGAGCGTCACGGGGAGGCGGCGGAGCCGATAGCTGACGCTGGCGTTCCAGAGCGTCATCGCTGGCAGCAGACCGCGCTGGCCATCGGCCGTGACCGCGAGCGTGTTGAGGTCGTCGGCGAACTGCTCGCCGACGTGCTGGGCCTCGATCATCAGGTCGAGGCCTCGCTCGTGCGCGTAGCCCAGGGTGGTGGTCAGCGTACGGGTAGGCGCGTAAGGGAGCCGATTGCCCGAGACGCTCACCGTCGAGAAGCCGCTGATGTTGCTGGTGCGGACGCCGGTGAAGCGGGCGACGGGCAGCCAGGTGAACGCCGTCCGGATGGACGTGCGGTGCGCCGAGGTCGATGACAGCACACGGCTGTCGAGACGTGCTGCCAACTCCAGCCCCTGATGGAGCGTCGCCCCGCCGTTGGTGAGCACCGCGCCGACGCCGCCCGCGAGACTGGCGGGCACGAGCTGGTTTTCGTAGTCCATCCGGAACACCGTGCTGTCGACGCTGAGGCCAGGCAGCGGTCGCGTGCGGACGCCGGCCTCGTAGCTCCAGCTCAGTTCCGGGTCGAGCTCGATGACGCCGCCCGTGTTGGTGATGACATCCTCGACCCGTGGCGGCGCGAATCCGCGATGCACACCAGCGAACGCCGTGAGCCTGTCGCTCGGACCGTAGGCGACGCCGAGCCCAGGCACGAGTTGCGTGAGCGAGGAGGCACCCGAGACGCCCGCCCCCGCGTTGGCGAGACGGTTGGTGCGCGAGAAGCGGACGTGCTCCACGCGCAGGCCTGGCGTGACGGTGACGTCACCGACCAGCACGCGGTGCTGCACGAACGCCGCCACGGCATCGGCCTCGCGCACGTTGTTCTCGACGAGCAGACCGCTGCGACTGATCGGCGTGTCGCCGTTCTCCTGTCGGCGGTCCTGGCGCTCGGTGTGTGCCCGCACCCCGAGATCGGTCTCCTGGCGGACACCGAAGGTCGTGTGGTCGACGCGCAGGCGTGGTTCGATGCCGTAGGTGGCGTAGCGCCGCAGGCGTCCTTCGTTGCCGCAGGTGGTCAGCAGGTTCGCCATGTCACCGCACGCCCGATCGGCCGCATCGTTGGGTCGCTGTGCCGAGTTGCTCGACTGGCGCCACCAGTCGCGGGCGAACCACGAGGCGTACAGGTTCGTGCTCAGGACGGCGCGGGACGAGAGCACCATCGCGTGGGTGGCCGACGTCCCCGTGCGCGTTCCGTCGAAGCGGTCGTTGACGAACGGGTTCTGGCGCGGCGCTGCGCTGAACTCGTCGAGCCGCAGGCCGGAGTAGGTGACGTTGGAGTCCTCGGCATACCGGCTGGCACGGACCGTGAGCAGTTGCGACGGTGTGAGCGTGACGACGGCCTTGCCCGTGAGGTCGTCGAGCGACGAATGGGTGTGGTCGCGCGCGCCATCACCCTGACGGCGCATGTAGCTGCCCAGCAGACCCAGGCGGCCGCGCGTGGTCCCGACGGTGCCGTAGCCGTTGAAGAAGTTGCGGCTGCCGCCTTCGAGCGTCGCGCTGCCCGCCGTGCGCTGCGGCGGGACGGCCGTCACGTAGTTGATGACGCCACCGACGGTCGACGGTCCGTAGGCGATCTGACCGGAGCCCTTGAGCACCTCGATGCTCTCGATGCGTTCGACCGGCGGGTGATAGTACGACGCGTTGTCGCCGTAGGGCGCGTAGGTGAGAGGAATGCCGTCCTCGAGCAGCAGCACCTTGGTCGAGCGCGTGGGGTTGAGGCCGCGGATCCCGATGTTGGGGCGCAGTCCGAAGCCCTCTTCATCGCGCACGGTGATGCCGGTGACTGTGCGCAGCGCTTCGTTGATCGTGAAGACGTGCGACGAGGCCAGCGTCTCGGCGTCGACGGTCTCGAGGGCGCCCGGCATGCGGCGCAGCGTCTCGGGCAGGCCGCCCAGACGCGTCGCGAGCACGGTGACCTCTTCGGCGAGGCCGGCTGGATTGACCGTGAGCGCGACCGTGACCGGCATGTCACCGGCAAGGGCCACGTCGGCGGTCGCGGTGGCAAACCCGGCCACGCGCGTCGAGAGGCGCCATGTCCCCGGCGCGAGCGCGACCGCGAAGTGCCCGGCCGCGTCGGTGTCGACGGTCACCGGGGCCGCGCCAGAGCGATTCTGGGGCCGGATCGACACCGTGACCCCGGCAACGGGGGCCCCGCTGGGGTCGACCACGGTGCCGTGGAGGGCGACATGGGCCTCGATGGCGCGTGGTGTCGGGACCGACTGGGCGTGGACGGGGTTGGCCCACCCGGCGGCGAGCCAGCCGGCGAGAGCGACAGAGGAGACGGGAGCAAGGCGGACCACAGGAACCTTTCGATGAAATGAGACTAGGTCTCACTCTCTGTTCGTCGCCCAGCTTATATCCGACCTGAAAAGTCGTCAATAGCGGTCTCATTCGGAAGCCCTGCCGCGAGGCTCGCCCCGCTGACTCATCCGTAAGCACTTGCTCGCCAATTGCCGCAGCCGACTGCTAGGCTGTCGACAACTATGGAGATCTGGCCGGGGCGAGCCTATCCATTCGGGGCGGTGTACGACGGCGCCGGCACGAATTTCTCGATCTTTTCCGAAGCGGCACACAAGGTGGAGTTGTGTCTCTTCGATGACCACGGCGTCGAGACGGCGCTGGTCCTGCCGGAGGTGACGGCGTACTGCTGGCACGGGTACGTGCCAGGCATCGGACCGGGCACGCGGTACGGCTTTCGGGTCCACGGCCCCTACGATCCGGCCCGAGGGCACTGGTGTCATCCGAGCAAGCTGCTGATCGACCCGTACGCCCGGGCCATCGACGGGCAGGTGCAGTGGAACGAAGCGGTCTTCCCGTACCGCTTCGCCGACCCCGACGGCGCGATCAACGATGACGACTCGGCCCCCTACATGCCGAAAGCCGTCGTCGTCGACCCCGAGTTCGACTGGGGCAACGACCGCCTGCCGCGCACGCCGCTGCACAAGACCGTCGTCTACGAGGCGCACGTCAAGGGACTGACGATGCGGCATCCGGAGGTGCCACCCGAGCTGCGCGGCACCTACCTCGGCATCGCCCATCCGGCCATCGTCGAGTACCTGCTGGCGCTGGGCATCACCGCCATCGAACTGCAACCGGTGCACCAGTTCGTGCACGACTCCCTGCTGATGGAGAAGGGGCTCCGCAACTACTGGGGCTACAACTCGATCGGGTTTCTCGCGCCGCACAACGAGTACGCCACGAGCCAGCGCGGTGCCCAGGTGGTCGAGTTCAAGCAGATGGTCAAGACCCTGCACGCGGCCGGCATCGAGGTCATCCTCGACGTGGTCTACAACCACACCGCGGAGGGCAACCACCTCGGGCCGTCGCTGTCGTTCAAGGGCATCGACAACGCCGCGTACTACCGGCTGGTGGCCGACCAGCCGCGGTACTACATGGACTACACGGGCACCGGCAACAGCCTCAACATGCGGCATCCGCACGTGCTGCAGCTGTTGATGGACTCGCTGCGGTACTGGGTCACCGACATGCACGTGGACGGGTTCCGCTTCGATCTGGCGGCTACCCTGGCCCGAGGGCTGCACGACGTGGACCGTCTGTCGGCGTTCTTCGATCTCATCCAGCAGGATCCGGTCGTGTGTCAGGTCAAGCTCATCGCCGAGCCCTGGGACGTCGGCGAGGGCGGCTACCAGGTCGGCAACTTTCCGCCGCTGTGGTGCGAGTGGAACGGCAAGTACCGCGACTGCGTGCGGGACTACTGGCGCAGCCAGGATCAGACGCTCGGGGAGTTCGCCTACCGGTTCACGGGCAGCAGTGACCTCTACGAAGGCACCGGTCGCCGGCCCTATGCGAGCGTCAACTTCGTCACGGCGCACGATGGCTTCACGTTGCGCGATCTGGTGTCGTACAACGACAAGCACAACGACGCCAACGGCGAGGACAACCGCGACGGCGAGAGCCACAATCGATCGTGGAACTGCGGCGTCGAGGGGCCGACCGACGACCCCGAGGTCACGGCGCTGCGCGCGCGGCAGCAGCGCAACTACCTGACGACCCTGTTCCTGTCGCAAGGCATCCCGATGCTGCTGTCGGGCGACGAGGCCGGTCGCACGCAGCACGGCAACAACAACGTCTACTGCCAGGACAACGAGCTCAGCTGGCTGGATTGGGAGGCGCTCGACACCTCACTGCTCGCCTTCACCAGAAAGCTGATCGCCCTCAGGCGTGCGCATCCGGTGTTCCGGCGTCGACGGTGGTTCCAGGGCCTGGAGCTGCACGGACTGGCCGATATCGAGTGGTTCACTCCCAATGGCCACCCGATGGACTCGAAGGACTGGGGCGCCGGGCACAACAAGTCCTTCTCCGTGTTCCTCAACGGCCAGGCGATCCCCAGTCGCGGATCGCGCGGCGAACGCGTGGTGGACGACAGCTTCCTCGTGATGTTCAACGCCCACTACGCCCCCTTGCGGTTCTCTCCGCCGGATGAGCGGTTCGGGCGGGGGTGGAGCACCGTGGTCGACACGACCCACGACCAGGTGGGGCTGACCGCTCGGGTCTATCGCCGCACCAGCCGCATCAAGCTCGAGGGGCGCAGCCTGCTGGTGCTGCAACGACGCGACTGAGGCGGCCCTCCCATCGTCGTGCGACGCGCACGCCGGACGTCGGGTACGCTGGAGGGGTGATGGGACTGCGGGCACGGGTGGGTGGATGGCTCGGGGGGCAGCGGCCCGGTCGGGCGGGGCAGTGGTTGCTGTCGCGACCGCGCGGTCTGGCGTGGGGGCTCGCCGCGGTGTCGCTGGTGGCGTGGACGGCCTTTGTCGCCGCGGTGTGGTTTGCCTGGGACATCCGGCAGTCGCTGCCCGATCGCCGCGCGCTGTCGTCGGTCGGCGACATGGCGCAGTCGACCACGCTCTACGACCAGGCGGACCAGCCGGTCTTCACCATCTTCAAGGAGCAGCGCATCGAGGTGCCGCTCGACAAGATGGCGCGCACCGTCCGCGACGCCGTCGTGTCGGTCGAGGATCAGCGGTTCTACGCCCACAACGGCGTCGATCTCGTCCGCATCGGCGCGGCGGTGGTGGCCAACGCCAAGTCGGGCACACGGGGACAGGGCGGCAGCACGATCACGCAGCAGCTCGCCCGCATGAGTTTCCTGAACCGCAGGAAGACCTACACCCGCAAGATCAAGGAAGCGTTCGCCGCGCTGCTCATCGAGCGCACCTACTCGAAGGACGAGATCCTCGCGCTGTACCTCAACAAGGCCTATTTCGGCGACGGCTACCACGGGGTGGAAGCGGCATCACTCGGCTTCTTCGGCAAGCACGCCAGCGAGCTCGACGTGCCGGAGGCGGCCCTCATCGCCGGTCTCATCCAGTCGCCGTCGGCCTATGCGCCGACGATCAACCGCGAGAAGGCCATCGCGCGCCGCAACATCGTGCTGTACATGATGCTCGAGAACAAGGCCATCGACCGGCCGACGTACGAGCGTGCCCGTCGGGCCCGCGTGCGCCTCGAGAATCGTCTGCGGCGCGACGAGCCCTACGGCCTCTACTTCAAGGAAGCGGTGCGTCGCGAACTGGTCGATCGCTTCGGCTGGCTGCGGGTGTCGGAAGGTGGCCTGAAGGTCTTCACCACGATCGCCCCGGAGCTGCAGCAGCAGGCCGAGGCCATCGTCGAACGCCGTCTCGCCGAGATCGAGAAGCGCCGCGGCTATCGCCACACGCCTCGCGCCACGATCAAGATCGACGAGGACGTGGCGCCGCCGTACCTCCAGGCGGCCGTGGTGGTGCTGGACCCGCGGACCGGTGCGGTGCGGGCGCAGGTCGGCGGCCGCAACTTCCGCGAGAGTCGTTTCAATCGCGCCGTGCAGGCCCGCCGCCAGTCCGGCTCGGCCTTCAAGCCCATCGTCTACGCCGCCGCCATCGAGCAGGGGCAGTCCCCCGGATCGCTGGTGACCAATCTCAACGATCCGATTAACACGCCGCAGGGCGCCTACGTTCCCGAAGACGAGCACTCCAGCGCCAACAGCATGACGCTTCGGACGGCCCTGCGGACGTCCAGCAACCGCGCCGCCGTCCAGCTCCTGCGCACGGTCGGCATCCCGGAAGCCGTCAAGACCGCCCAGTCGCTCTCGCTCGGCCGCATGCCGGCCGTCCCGTCCATGGCCCTCGGTGCCGGCGAGGTGACGCTGCAGTCCCTGACCGCCGCCTATGGCGCCTTCGCGGCCGCCGGGGTGATCCACGAGCCGTATCTCATTCGCCGCGTCGAGGATCAGGACGGCAACGTGCTCTACGCCACGGAGGCGAAGGAGCACCGGGTGTTCTCCGAGCAGACGGCCTTCCTGGTCACCAGCATGCTCGCCGACGTCATCAACTCCGGCACCGGCTGGCGCGCGCGCGCCGAAGGGTTCCGACTGCCGGCGGCCGGCAAGACCGGCACGACCAACGACTATCACGACGTCTGGTTCGTCGGGTACACGCCCTCGACCGTGACCGGGGTCTGGATGGGATTCGATCAGCCCCGCGAGATCATCTCCAACGGCTACGCCGGCGAACTGGCCGTCCCCCTGTGGTCCAACGTGATGGCGGTGGCCACCGACGGCCACAAGCCCGAGCCCTTCAAGCGCCCCACCGGCGTGGTCGGGGTCGAGATCTGCCGCATCACGGGCAAACGGTCCGTCGACGGCTGCACGAAGGTGCCGGTCGAGTCCGACGATGGCTCGGTCGAGATCCGGTCGATGGCCTACACCGAGTACTACCGCAAGGGCACGGAGCCCCAGGGCTCCTGCGAGGAGCACGAGGGAACCAACTTCCTCGAGCGCCTGGCGGGCTTCTTCGGCAAGGACAACGATCTCAAGCCCGTCAGTGCCGCCGAGGCCGGTCTGCCGGCGGCGACGATTCCGCGCGACGTGCCGGCGCCCCCGACCACGACGGCTGACGAGGACGCGCCACCCCGCGCCGAGGAGGCGAAGGCCGCCGCTCGCAGCGACGACGGCGATCGCGACGGCAAGGCCACCGCCGAGGAGCCCGAGAAGAAGCGCGGGTTCTGGGGCAAGCTCTTCGGCCGCCGCGACAAGGACACCGACAAGAAGCCGACGCCCTGACCTCCCAAGGCCCAAGGCTCAAGGCCCACGCCCCAAGGCCCAGGCCGCAAGGTATGATCTCCCCATGAGGCTGACCGAGGTTCTGGGCCACGCGCAGCCCCGCGCGTTGCTGCTGCGTGCCGTCGTGGCGCGCAGCGTGCCGCAGAGCCTCCTGTTCGACGGTCCCGACGGCGTGGGCAAGCGCACCACCGCGCTGGCCCTGGCCTCGGCGTTCAACTGCCAGCAGCCGGCGGTGGATGGCGATGCCTGTGGTGCGTGCTCGTCCTGCAAGCGCATCGCCCGTGCCCAGCATCCCGACATCGTCCTGCTCACACCCAACGAGAAGGGCACCATCACCGTCGAGATGGCGCGTGAGGTCATCGGACAGGCGAGCTATCGGCCGTTCGAGGCCCGCCGCCGCGTCGTCATCGTGGACGAGGCCGACAGTCTGCAGCCGGCGGCGCAGAACGCCCTGCTGAAGACGCTCGAGGAGCCGCCGCCCTCGTCCATGTTCGTGCTGGTGACGGCCCGCCCGGACTCGCTGCTGGAGACGGTTCGCTCGCGCTGCCCCCGCGTGCGGTTCGGCCGGCTCGGCCCGTCGGATCTCGCCGAGGTCCTGGTGCGGCACTGCGGCGTCAAGGCGGCCGAGGCCACGGGGCTGGCCGCGATGGGCGACGGCAGTGTCGCCCGTGCCCTGGCTCAGGACACCGGCGAACTCGTCGAGGCCCGTGGCGCGGCCCTCGGGCTGCTGCAGGGGCTGGCGTCGCGTCCGTCGGTTGCCGTCCGTCTGAAGCTCGCGCAGCAGCTGGCCGAGGTGCCGAAGAAGCGCGGCGCCGGCACCGACCGCGAGGTGCTGTCCCGGCGGCTCGAGGCGTTGTCGCTGCTCGTGCGCGATCTCGGCGTGGTCACCGCGCCTGCCGGGGGCAGCGGCAGCGCCTCCGCCGCGCTTGCCAATCCGGATCTGGGGCACGACCTCTCGGGGCTGGCCCGGCATTTCGACACCGGTCGCGTGCTCGGGGCCTTCGTTGTCGTCGAGCAGGCGCGTCGCTCGCTCGAGCGCTACCAGTCCGCCAAGGTCGTCGCCGACTGGCTGGCCTGTGAGATGTAAGCCATGAGCGACGCAACAGTGGCCAGCGTGGCGCCGACCGCCAGTGTCCGGTTCGTCCCGGCCGGGCGTCGCCGCAGCTTCCTGCTGCCGGAGGTCCCGCTGGACGGTCCGCTGTCGACCGGCGACACGGTCGTCGTCAGCGACGGCGACCATATCGCGATCGGGACGGTGGTGGCCGAGGCCGCCGTGGTCGCGCAGCGGCGCGCCGCGAGCCTGCCACCCGCCGCCGGCACGCATGTGCTCCGGCGGACGACGACGGAGGATGCGGTCCGACGACTGCACCAGCAGCACAAGGAGCAGGAGGCGCTGGCCTTCTGTCAGCGCAAGATCCGCGAGCGCGGTCTCGACATGAAGTTGTCGCGCGTGGAGCACGCCTTCGACGGGTCGAAGCTGCTGTTCTCCTATACGGCCGAGCACCGGGTCGACTTCCGCGAACTGGTCCGCGATCTGGCGGCGGCCTTCCACATGCGGATCGAGATGCGGCAGATCGGTGTCCGCGACGAGGCGCGTCTGCTCGGCGGCTACGGCCCGTGCGGTCGTCCCCTCTGCTGCGCCACGTGGCTGACCGCGTTCGAGCCCGTGTCGATCAAGATGGCCAAGCAGCAGGGCCTCAGCCTCACTCCCTCGAAACTGGCAGGCGTCTGCGGGCGGTTGAAGTGCTGCCTGCGGTTCGAGCTGCCCAACAGCCGCGGCGAACGGCATGCCGGGTGCGCGCAGGAGGGCAGCTGCAGCCAGGGCTGCGGTGGCGACGGCGCGTGTGGCAGCGGCAGCTGCACCTGCGGGAAGTGAGCGACGCCATGCCTCGTGCCGCCATGCAGGAGCGTCCGCGCATCGCCATCACGGTCGGCGATCCGGCGGGCATCGGCCCGGAGATCGCGATCGCCGCGGCGGGGTCCCGGGAGGTCCGTGCCGTCTGCGAGCCCGTGTTGTATGGCCCACACTCGCCCGAGGCGCTGGCGGCGTTCTCCGCGGGTGTGGTGAGTGCCGAGGCCGGGCAGGCCTCCTACGACGCCATCGTGGCGGCCGTACGAGACGCCCAGGCCGGGGTCGTGCACGGCATCGCGACCGGGCCGGTCCACAAGGAGGCGTTTGCCGCCTGCGGCCTGCCCTGGAAGGGACACACCGACCTGCTCGGCCACCTCACCGGCAGCCGCCAGGTCGCGATGATGTTCTACTCCGAGCCCCTGCGCGTGGTGCTGGCCACCGTGCACGTGCCGCTCAGCGACGTGCCACGGCTGCTGACGCAGACCCTGCTCGAGGACGTGATCACGCTCACGGCGCGCAGTCTGCCGGATTTCGGCTACGTCGCGCCCAGGATCGGCCTCGCGGGCCTCAATCCGCACGCGGGCGAGCACGGCCTCATGGGGCACGAAGACGATGCGGTCCTGCGGCCGGCCGTGGAGGCCTGTCGGGCGCGTGGCATCGACGTGCAGGGCCCCTTCCCCGGCGACACGGTGTTCCTCAAGGCCACCCGCGGCGCCTTCGACGTCGTCGTGGCCTGCTACCATGACCAGGGTCTGATTCCCGTCAAGCTGCTGGCGTTCGGGCAGTCGGTCAACGTCACGCTCGGGCTGCCGATCATCCGGACGTCGGTCGACCACGGTACCGCGTTCGACATCGCCCGGCAGGGGACGGCAGACGCGTCCAGCATGGTCAGTGCGATCACGCTGGCGGCCCGGTTGGCGAGGGGCAGGGCGGCGACCGACAATTCAGGTCCGCTGCGCTGACATTCACGATGCAGAATGCAGCGCACCTCGTCACGATGCGCGAGACCCCTCATTGGGGAGCAACCCGACGCAGTGGCGGCGCTGGCCCCGCCCTTCATTCATACTTCTGAAGGTCGCAGGACCACCCTGACTTGCATGTCCACCCACCAGACCTCCCAACCGAAGTCGCCGCCGCCCAGACCGGCGGAGAAGACACCCCGCCTGCTGGCAGACAACCGCAAGGCCGGGTTCGACTTCGAGTACCTCGAGCAGTTCGAGGCCGGGGTCGTGCTCCTCGGCACGGAAGTGAAGGCGATTCGCGAGGGACGCATCAACTTGCGCGACAGCTATGCCCGTGTCGAACGGGGCGAGGTGTGGGTCTACAACATCCACATCAGCCCCTACAGCCACCGCGGCTACGCCGAGCACGAGGCCCTGCGCCGGCGGAAGCTCCTGCTCAATCGTGCCGAGATCCGCAAACTGATCGGTCGGACGGTGGAGAAGGGCCTGACGCTGGTCCCGACGAAGATGTACCTGAAGGACGGCCGCGTGAAGATCAACCTGGCGCTGGCCCGCGGCAAGAAGGCCCACGACAAGCGCGAGACGATCAAGCGCCGCGAGTCCGACCGCGAGACCAGGGCCGCCGTCAAGGAACGCGTCGTGCGCCGCTAGGCGTCCAGCGCTGCGAGCAACACCGCTTCATACGCCGGCAGGACCGTCTCCCACGTGAACGCGTCGGCCTGCCTCGCGTAGCTCGCCGTCCGCATCCGATCGAGCGCCGCCTCGTCGCCGAGCACGTCGGCGAGGGCACGGACGCACGTCGCCTCGTCGGCGAAGAAGCGGGCCTCCGGCCCGGCCACCCAGCGATTGAAGACGTTGTCGTGCGCCAGCACCGGCGACCCCGCGCCGAGCGCCTCCACCAGCGACGGGTTGGTGCCGCCGACGGTGTGCCCGTGGATGTACAGCCGCGCGTGGTGGCGCAGGGCCTGCACCACCGCCGGGTCGTACACCGCGCCAGCGAACCGCACGTCGGGGCCGGCTGCGGCCCGCACGGCGACGTGGTAGGGATGTGACGGCTCGTAGGCCCCCAGCACGACGAGCGGCCACGGGCGCGGCACGGCCGACCACGCCCGCACGATCTCGAGCACGGAATTCTCCGGTTCCGGCCTGGCGATGACCAGCCCGTAGCCGCGTGGCGCGAGGTGCCACGCCTCGAGCGGCGCGGTCGCCGCGTCGATCACGCGATCGGCGCCGTACGGCACCATCGTCGTGCGTGTCTGCCAGCCGCGGTCGGCCAGCAGCGACGCAATCGCGGGATGGTCGGCAATCAGGTGATCGGCGGCGTAGCCCGCCACCCAGCTGTTGATCCAGAACCAGCCACGGACCGCGCGCGACCACTTGCCGCGCCGCCACTCCACGCCATCCATGTTGACGACGTGCCGTCGTCGACGGAGGGCGTACCACGGGAAGAGGACGGCCGTGTTGAAGCCGAGCGTCAGGATCAGGTCGTCGTGGCGTGCCGCATGCCGCGTCGTCCACGCATCGAACCAGAGGCTGCCGAGCGAGCCGGCGTACGGCGTGGGCACGTGCTCGAGCGCGACGCCGCGCCATGTGTCGCGGCTGGCGACCGCGTGCGGCGGCTCCTGGCAGTAGACGGTGACCTCCCAGCCGCGTGCCACGAGCCACGGTGCGAGCTGCTGCGCACAGGCCTCGAAGCCGCCATGGCGATTGGGAATGCCGCGCGATCCGAGGATGCGCAGTCGTCGGGCGCGCATCAGGCGTCGCCTCCGTCGTGGTGGGCTCGCGACACCACGACGATCATGTCCGACAGCGTCGTGTCGTAGTATCCGGCCGACAGCAGGCGGCTGGCCGATCCCGCGAGCCCGAGGGCGAGATCGGCGGCGCGATGCCGGCGCCGCAGATGCTGGGGCACCGGTCCCTCGTAGAGCTGCACGTCCTCCACGCGCAGGCCCTGCGTCGCGGCCAGGCGCCGCAGCGCTGCGGGCCGCAGCACGAAGCGGAACGCGGTGGGGAACTGGTCCGAGACCTCCGATCCGGCCGACCGATCGCCCAGCACGCGTCGATAGACCCAGACGTGGAACCACCACGGCGTGAAGCGCGTGACCAGGCCCTTGAGCGAGAGGATGTTGGGCAGGGCCAGCACGGCGAGACCGCCAGGACGGAGCACGCGGGCCATCTCCGCGAGGGCCTCTGCCGGCGCCTGGAGGTGCTCGAGCACGTCCCAGCACACCACGAGGTCCGCGCAGGCCGAGGCCAGCGGCAGGGCCGTGACGTCGCCCTGCGCCAGCCCGGTGGCGCCGACATGCCGCTGCAGTTGCGAGCGCCGGATGTCGATCCCGATCACGCGGGCGCCAGCCGGATAGACCAGGTGCGACCGGGCGCCGCAGCCCGCCTCGAGGATGCGCGGCGCGGCGTGTGCCTCGAGCGCGCGCGACACCAGCGCCTGCGCCCGCGCCAGCGGGTCGTCTGGCGGCACTACCGGGCGCCGCGGCCGAGCAGCACGGCGGGGATGGTCTTGAAGGCGATCTTGATGTCGAGCCACAACGACCAGTTGTCGATGTACTCGAGGTCGAGCCGCATCCACTCGTCGAAGGTCAGCTCGTTGCGACCGCTGATCTGCCAGAGGCAGGTCAGGCCCGGCTTCATGCTCAGCCGACGGCGCTGCCAGGGCTCGTACTGGTTCACTTCGTCGACCACGGACGGCCGCGGGCCGACGAAGCTCATGTCGCCGCGCAGGATGTTCCAGAGCTGGGGCAACTCGTCGAGGCTCGTGCGGCGCAGGAACCCGCCGAACGGGAACACCCGCGGGTCGTTGGTCATCTTGAAGGCGGGCCCGTCCATCTCGTTGAACGGCTCGAGCAGCGGCTTCAGGCGCTCCGCATCGGTGCGCATCGTCCGGAACTTGAGGAACGTGAAGCGACGCCCGTGCAGGCCACACCGGACCTGCCTGAAGAGCACCGGACCCGGCGATGCCAGCTTGACGCCGACCGCGATCGCGAGCAGCAGCGGGCAGAGCAGCACCAGCAGCGCCATGGCGATGATCACGTCGGCCACGCGCCGCACGGCGAGCAGCACCTCGTTGCCCGGCGTGTTGGAGAACGTGAGCAGCGGGAAGTCCTCGCCGAGCTGATCGAAACTGAGGCGCGAGATCGAGCGGGGCAGGAAGTTCATCGCCAGCCGCACCATCGTGCCCTGTTCCTCGAGCTTCGCGATCACCCCGGCGATGTCGTGCAGGTCTCCCAGCTGTCCGGTCGCCGGCGCGATGAGGACTTCCGCGGCGTGCTGCTCCTGCACCAGGCGGAGCAGGTCGTCGTAGGCGCCGAGCACCGGGAAGTCGGCGCGGCCATCATCCTGCCAGCGCCCGTCGGTGACCAGGCCGGCCACCTCGAGTCCCCAGTCGCGATGCGAGTGCACCAGCGCCGCCGCCCCTCGGACCTCGAGCGCACCGCCGGCCACGAGCACGCGACGCGGTTCTCCGCCATCGAGGAGCAGGCCGCGCACCATGCGGCGCAGGCCGACCACCAGCGCGAAATCGAGCAGCAGGAAGGCGACGATCACCGGACGGCTGATGAACTGCTGCCGCGCCGTGAAGATGAAGGCGATCAGCAGCAGCCCCGCGATGGCGACGGCGACGAGGATGACCGACGTCTCGCTGTTGAGGGTGCGGCCCTGGCGCCCGTAGAGGCCGAGCGCGTAGAACACCAGCGGCCAGACCAGCAGGATGCAGGCCAGCACTGGCAGATACCAGGCAAAGGGCGGCAGCGACCCGGACAGGAAGGGCATGCTGTCGCCCGGGACGACGCCGCGCAGGATGTAGGCAAGGGCCAGCGACAGCACCGTGGCCAGCGCATCGCTGACGACATAGGCGCCGTTGATCAGGCGGGCGCGCTCGGCGATCATGCCGTCGCCCCTCCCCGGCTGAGAATCCCTTTCACGGTCGTACGCACACGCGCGCCTATTTTCCGACAGGGACCCGGCCGTGACAACCACAGCCGTTTACGAGCCGGTGGGCCGGAACCACCGGGCCAGTTCGACGGATCGCACTCGCCTCCTGCCAAGAACGTGCCGACGCCACGCCAGCATGCGCGGCAGCAGCCGCACGACGTCGATCAGCCCGGGAATCGACGACCACTCCCGCAGGAGGACGTAGCCGACGACCTGGGCGTCGCGCCACAGCCCGGGGATCGCAAATCGCCACGCCAGGCCGGCAGATTGGTTCTTCAGCCGCAGGAGGAACCGATTCCGGACGGAGTATCGGTTGATCTCGGCGGGAAGTGCAGAGCGCCGCTCGGGCGTCACGCGTCGGCGATGGTGGGCCACGGCGGCCGGCACATAGAGGCTGGTCCAGCCCCGCCACTGCGCCCGCCACGCGAGGTCTGCATCCTCTCTGTACGCAAAAAATGCATGGTCGAAGTACTCGCCCCGAAAGGCGATGTCCTCCAGCATGGTGCGGCGGTAGAGGGCAACCGCCCCGCTCGGCCCGAAGATCGCCTCGGGTTCACCCAGGTAGCGCCCCGCCGCCGGTTCGCCCGCGCCGCGATCGAGGTGGCGCTGGTCCGGGGTCATCACCATGCCGGTGGAGTCGAGCCGTCCGTCATCGTCCAGGCGAAGCAGACGCCCTGTGGCAGAGCCCACGGTGGGGGCCGCCTCGAGCGTCTCGATGAGGGTGCGGATGTACCCGTCGCCGAGGATGGCATCGGGGTTGAGACAGAGGTAGTAGGTGCTCGCCGCGCGCTGAATCAGCGCGTTGTGCCCACCCGCGAAGCCCAGGTTGGCCGCCGACCAGGTCCGCTCGTGGTCGGCCGTCAGGCCGGCGATGAGCGCGCGCGAGGCCTCGGTCGACTCGTTGTCCCACACATGGAGCGTGAGCGATGGGCACCCCTGGGCGCGCACCGAGGCGATGCAGCGCGCCAGGAGGGCGTCGGGCCGCCACGTGACGATCCCGACGAAGACGGACGACACGCCACTACCTTAGCCGAATCCCCGTCTCGTTCGTGCCCGCGCCGAACGACTCGCCGCCGCCATCCCAGTACAGCGCCCGCTCGATGACGATCGGCACGCCATTGGTGCTCTCGACGTTGATGCCGAACATCTCGCCGTCCTGCAGCAGCGCGAAGGCGTCCTGGCAGGGCCCCGGCTGGCCGGCATAGCAGGTGAACCGCGAGTTGGCGGGCACCGAGAACGTGCCCGATGTGATGGCCGTCCGGCTTCCCTCGCGCAGCAGCCGCAGCCGCACGGTCGCTGCCGTACTCGACGGATTGGCGATGAGCACGAACGTCTTGTACTTGAGCGCGCCGCCGTTCTGTCCCTCCGCCAGCGCCCAGTTGGTCCCGGTGGTCGTCACCCCGGCGCTGTTGTGGGCGTCGGTCCAGTTCTGGAAGCCGCCGAACCAGTACATCGCCCGTTCGACGACGATCGGGCGGGTGGCAGAGACCTCGGCCGACACATCGACCTGGGTGCCGACCGCGTCACGGCCCGAGATGCGGCTCAACTCGCCGTCGACGTAGAGCGTCATGCGGCTGTTGGCCCGGAGCGCGTAGGTCTCGGTGTAGGCCCCTTCGGGCGTCAGGTAGCGCACGGTCGCCACCGTGGCGCTCGCGTTGGGATTGGCCACCAGCAGGTAGGTGTCGAAGTTGGGCCCGGTGGCGCCTTCGGCCACGAACCAGCGTGTGGCTGGCGTGGTCACGGCCGCGGACGCATGACCGCCCTCGAACGTGCGGCCGCCGCGATTGAAGTACATGGCGCGCTCGACGGTGATCGGCTGATCGGCGGTGATGCGCGTCGAGAACGCCTTGCCCGCGAGGGCGCGCACACAGGTGGTGCTGCCGGTGCCAGGCGCGCAGACCTCGTTGGCCCAGATGGTCAGGCGCCCCGGAGCCGAGGGGAAGTCCGACGGCACCGACACCACGCTGCCGTCCTCGAGCAGGAAATCCACCGTCACCTTCGGCGCCACCGATCCGGTGGAGGTCAGGAGGATGAACGTCTGGAAGAAGTCGTTGGCCGCGCCCTCGGCGAGGAACCACTGCGTCGCCGGGGCATTGACGGCCTTGCCGGTGTGCCCGCCCCATCCGTCGCCGAAGCTCATGGTCCGTTCCACCACCACGCCGCCCCGCAGCGACTCGACGATCACCGAGACGGCGCGGCCCTGGCCGTTGTACGAGGCATTGGCGAGGCCGTTGACGTTGACGGTGTGCCGGCCGTAGGCGGCGATCGGGATGTCCTGCACGACCGGCGCCGGGGGGGCCGTCTCGCCGAGGTCGCCGCGCTGGCCGAACAGCACCGTGACCCGCGCGATGGCGGCGCGGTTCTCCGGGTTCGCGATGGCGACGCGCTCCTGGAAGAAGCCGGTGGAGCCTTCGGCCAGTTCCGAGCGGTTGGCGATGAGCGGGCTGGTCCCGGCCGTGAACTCGGTCTGATTGCTGACGCCGTCGCCGTCGGTGTCGGCCGACATGTTGGTCACGCCGTAGAACGTCTGCCACTGCGGCAGCGTCATCGGCGCTTCGTAGGTCCGGCTCACCTGCAGCGGACCGGTGGCGTACTTGCCGAAGCTGTAGCCGGCCGCATCGGTCATCTCGACGTAGACGTGGTAGGTGCCCGGCGCCACACCACCCGGCGTGGCCGCGAGGTCCCAGATGTATGCGCCGCTCGCCGCGCTCACGTTGCTCGCGATCAGCTGCTTGCTGCCCGGATCCTGGTCGGTGTCGAGGTACAGCGCCACCGTGGCGTTGGCGGTCGCCGGCGCCGCGGAGTAGCGCCCGTCGTGGGCGGCCCACTGCACCACGAACTGCCCGGCCGCATCCGGTTCGTCGTCGGCCGCGAGCTTGACGTTGGACAGCGTGAACGGCGTGTCGAGCGCGCCTTCGGTGATGTCGAGGCGGAAGTTGGTGATGTTGGAACTCAGCGCGCCCCACGCCGATCCGGCGGGCAGGAACTGCATGCCTTCCGGACCACAGGCGATGTCGGCGCTGCCGTAGGCGCTCAGGTCGAGGGTGTAGGTGCGCGGGCCGCCATCCTGAACGGGGAGGCCGCACGTCTCGGCGAAGGCGCCGCCGCGATAGGCGGCCGTGCGCCAGATGACGCGCATCATGCCCCCGACGCCCGGGCGACCCGTCCTGGCGTCGAAGTCCTCGAGGAACGGCCGCGGCGCCAGTGGATCGAACGTCGGCTGGACCGGGATGTCGTAGTCGATCGTGAACGACAGGCGATGGTAACGCCGGGCCTGCTCGGGCGTCAGCGCGAACCGCGCCCCGAGGTCGTCGTCGAAGAAGCGGACCTGCGAGTCGCTCTGCGTCAGGCCGTACTGGCCCGACCGCCAGGCGACGGCCGAGAGGCCCTGCGGCGTGAACGCCGCGTTCTTGACGTCGTAGAGCGCGCTCGTCGGCGACGTGTAGCGGAACACGTCTTCGCGATTGGTCAGGTCCCAGGCATCGCCGATGAGGGTCGTCGCCATGTCCTCACCGCCGGTCTCGTCCGGGTTGAGCACCGCGAAGAACGGCGACGCATCGACGACCAGGGTGGCGGTGCGCGAGGCGCTCGCGCCGCGGGCGGTCAGCGTCCAGGTGCCCGGCGTGAGGTGGCCGTAGTCCCACGTGACGCTGCTGTTGTCCGGGAACGCCCCGGTGGACGCCCGCGGGTTCGGCGGGTTGGACAGTGGCGTCAGGTCCTCGGGGAAGACCTGCACCGTCTGCGTGCCGTCGGTGGCCGTGACGACCACGTTCGCGCCCAAGGACTGCCACGACAGCGAGACCGTGCGCGCGGCTGTGAGCCGCACCCAGTCCATCTGCACCGTCGAGCCGACCGGGCCCGAGCCGGGGGTGAGACTCAGGCCGTGGACCAGATCGGTCCACGAGGTCCCGGCGAAGCGGTTGCTCACCAGGACCCGCGGGTCGGTCAGCCGGACGCGATAGACCTGCCATTCGTTGGCATCGCCCTGGTCGCCGATCGGGTTCTGGTTGATCCAGCGGGCCGTGTCGTTGTCGTAGCCCTTCGCGAGCAGCAGCAGCACGCCGGCGGGCGTCGAGACGTCCCGGCGGCCCTTCTCCCAGAGCACCTTCAGCGCCTCCGTGTTGCCGGCGGCCCACGACCGCTTCAGGCGGAACGACAGCGTGACGTAGCGGCCGGCGTCGATCGGGGTGCGCAGTCCGGTGTCCTGACGTGCGTTCATCGCGCCGGGCACGCCCCCGAACAGCATCTGGATCGACGGCGTCTGCTCACGCGTGACGCCCGTGAAGAGCCCGTTCTGGATGAGGGGATATGGCGCCCAGGCCGTGTACTCGTTGCCGTTGTCCTGCGGCGTGTCTTCGCCGAGCGAGTACGCGTAGACGTAGTCGGTGCTCTTGTCGAAGTCCCAGGGATCGCCCTTCACCTCGGCGGCGAAGTCAGGCGCGGCGGGCACGGTGCTGGAGGCGCCGCCGTTCACGCGCAGGAACTGCGCCTGGGCCGGGAGGGCCACCAGCAACCCGACCAGCAGCGTCGGGACGACTGACGAAAAACGCACAGGAGAGCACATTTCTGTAAGCGCCACGGAGGCGCAGGTGCCGGCACACACAGCACAGGCGCCTCGACGGGCCCTGCGAACATGCGAGAAAACAGGCAGAGTCGGTGGACACCATCACCGACGTGCATCAGGTGGGGCGGAACTGCCTACGACCGTGGCCGCCTGACGCTCATGAGAGAGGCAAAGGCGATACCACAAATGCTGAGGAGGGTCAGACCGAGGGCGGGACGGACGGCAGGCTGCTGGAATTCGAGGCGGACGACGCGGCTGGCGGGGGGGACGGCGATGCCGAGGAGGACCCCGTTGGCGACCTGCCAGGGGGCCGGACGCCCGTCAATCGTCACATCCCAGCCGGAATGCGCGCGATCGCCGACGATCAGGACCCCGCCGTCCGGGGCGTCCACGCCGATGACCCGCTCATCGTCGTCGAGGCTGATCGAGGTCACGCGGGCGGTCGGGGTGGCCCCGTGCGGGGGGACCGACGAGAGCCACGCCTCCCGGGCGGTGTCGAAGACCTGCGTATGCATCGCGGACGCATGACGGTCAGCGGTCACCACATTTACACGGTCGACGAACCACGCGCCGGGCCGCGCATGCGGGTTGCGGTAGATGTTCAGGTCGCCGGCGCGGACGAGTCGGGCCTCGCCGAACCGCTCGGGCGCGGTCGAGAACGAGCGGAACCACAGGCTGCGGGGATCCGGCGTCCCGTCGATGTCGAGCGCCGTGCCCAGCGTCGCGGGGGTGCCCGTGGCGAGCAGGGTCGCGCTGCTGGTGGCGTCGCTCCCCTCGCTGCGCAGCACGAGCGTGAGGGTCCTGCCGGCCGACCCGTCGACCGGCGTCCAGGCGATGCGGAACCATTCGTTGTCGCGCAGCGTCGCCTGGTCCACGGCGCCGCGTGCCAACTCCCGCCCATCGTCCAGCGTCACGCGCCACTGCCAGCGTCCGCGGTTGGTGCGCGCGTAGGTCGCCGTGAGGAGGTCGAGTCCGCGCACGCCGTCGTAGCGGACCGGCACCGTGAACGTGACGGTGCGTCCATCGACCATCGGGCCGATCGGCACGTACCCGCCAGCGCGCGGGGTCAGGTCGACGGGCGGCGCCACGATGAAGCGCGCGCCGAGCACGCCGAGCATGCGCAAATCGAGGGTGTCGCGGCGCAGCCCCACGTAGTCCCAGGTCGGCGGCCGTGCGGGCACCATCGTGCCAGGCGGGTGCTGCGCGAGCTGCATGAACGCCTGGTAGTCGGCGTCGCCGTGGAAATCGAAGCCGGTCACCGTCGAGAGGCCGTACATGCCCCAGACGTGGCCCTCGACGAGATCGGCCACGGTGTCCACCGGCGCCAGTCGCGTCTCCGACGCCTGATCACGGAGCCACGCGAGACTCGGCGTGGACGGATAGTAGCGGTCGCGCGGTACCGACGGATTGAAACCGCGATGCGCCTGCACGAGGTCGCCGGCGGCGAGGCCGACGAGCACGAGGCCACAGACCGTGCGCACGCGCTGGTCCCGCGCCCACGCGGCCACCCCCAGCAGCAGCAGGCTGCTGCCCGCGATGGCGATGAACCGTGTGATCTGGGCGCGCTCGAACGGCTGCAGGTTCAGAGCACGCAACTCGGGCAGGAACGCCATCAGCGCCGCGGCCGTGACGCCGGCCAACGCCACCACCACGCCGACCGGCCCTGCCAGCTGCCACAGGCGCCGACGTCGATCCGGCTCCTCGACCCACGCGTGCAGCCCGAGCCCGGCGAGCGCGGCGAGACCACACGCCGCCAGTGCGTACCAGCGGAACGGGTTGGACTGCGCCTGTCCCGGCAGCACGAGGAGCCAGCGTCCCGGATGGCCGCCGTACGCGCGCGTCAGAGCGACAACGGTGAGCAGCACGAACGTCCAGCGGACCAGCGACCGATCACGCGGCAGCCTCGCGACGACCCCGAGCCCGGCCAGGACGACGACCACGATGCCGAAGTAGGCCACGTGCTCCGGGTAGTTCGCCGACGCATCCGGGTGCCACCAGTTGCCCCGCAGCGGCGATCCCCAGAAGTCCGGCAGGGCGAGGGTGGCGAGGTTGGCCCAGGGCGCCCCTTCCGGTGACATCACCCGGGTGCTCGCCGGTGAGCCGCGCAGCGCGGCCAGCATCGGCCACAGCGCGACGGCGCCGACACAGAGACCGAGCAGGCCGCCGGCGCCGAGCGCGACGAGGCGTCTTCGCAGGCGGCCGTCGTCACGCGCCACGAGCCACAACTCGAGGCACCCGTAGACGGCGGCGCCGAAGAGGCAGACGAAGGTCGTCGCGAGGTACGTGCCCAGCAGCAGGGCGCCAAGCGCCAGCGCGAGGCCGGCGATGTCGATCCAGTGGCCGCGCCGGATGCAGCGGCGCACCTGGCGCAACACGAGCGGCAGCCACGCCGCCACGGTCGGCATCGGCGCGCTCAGCCACGTGAGGAAGTGCCCGTTGAGGCCGTAGGCGACGCCGCCAGCGGCCGCGCCGACGGCACCGAGGCCGAGCTCCCGCAGGAACAGCCACATGGCCAGCGCAGCGACGAGCAGGCGCAAGGGCCCGTACCAGTTGACGGCCTGGTCGGACGGCAGCAGGTAGTAGGGCAGGCTGAACGGCGAGAAGGCGCGCCCGACGTCGAGCCCGTTGAAGAACGACGGCACCCCGGACAGGCGCGAGTCGTCGTAATCGGGGAAGGCACCGTCGCGCAGGCGCGCGAAGTGCGTCGCCATCAGCGGCTGGTGGTAGAAGGCTTCGTCGGATCGCGTCGGATTGGCGGCCGGCGCTCGGGACGCATCGTGGGCCCAGGGGTAGAACTGGAACACGAGGTCGGCCGGCGAGAACACCTCGTCGTGCCGCCACTCCCGCTCGAACAGCGCGAGCAGTGCCACGATCATCACGGCCAGCAGCGGCAGGATCGCCTGGCGCCGCGCCGTCATCGTCGTCCCACCAGGGCGAACTGCGACGCGGCGTTCCTGAGGCCGGGGATCGCCAGCCAGGCACGGTCGACGCCGAAGACCAGGCGCCACAGCCAGGGCGACTCGCTGCGCAGCAGCCACGGCAGGGGCCCGCCCACCACGTCGATGTAGTCGATGCGCAGGTCCGAGAAGCCGGCCCGTGCCGCCTCGTCGCGCAATGCGTAGGGATCCAGTGACGTTTCCTGCTCGGCGTGGACGTCGCTGCGCCGACGGAACCAGCCTTCGAGCACCATCCGCAGCAGGCCGCGGGCGTTGGGGTCGCGGAGGTAGAGCCACCCCCCGGCCGTCGTCCAGCCGTGGATCTGCGCGAGCAGCGCCCGCCGCTGATCCGGCAGGAAGTGGTGGAACACCCCCATGGCATAGACCACGTCGAACTGCCCCGCGACGAACGGCTGGGTGTCGATCGGCCCGGTGATGACGTCGACGTTGGTGATCGCGGCGGCCCGCAGGCGTGTCCGCGCCGCGTCGGCGGCCGTCTCCGAGAGCTCGACGGCGGTGATGTGCCGCACGGCCGGCGCGATCGCCAGCTCGTAGTCGCCGAGTCCGGCCCCGATCGACAGCACGCGCATGTCGGCCCGCAGGGGCACCTGCCGGCGGAAGGCCGCGACGTTCCACGCCACGAGCTGACGGAACCCCTCGCGCTCGAAGAAGCGCTCGCGCAGGGCCCGGGTGTACCAGGCGTTCTCGTGGGCGCGTTCCTGCTCGATGATGGCGGTGACGTCGGCCCGATCGTGCGCCGCCGTCATGCCGGCTCCTCGCGCGCCGTCCACCAGCCGACGTGCCACTCCCACAGCGCCGTGAGTCCGAACACGATCACCGACGGCCACAACCGCACGGGCGTGGTCGACCAGAGGAGGCCGAGGGCGCCGCACACCAGCACCGCATCGAGCGCCACGAGCGGCCCGCGTGCCACCGGGATCACCAGCAGCCCCTGCAGGATCAGCACGGTCGCCACGACGACCGGGACGAAGTCCACCGCGCGCCGCCGGCCATGGCGCCGGACCAGGCGCCGCTCGGCCTCGCCGTACCGTCGCATCATCCGGCGGAACCAGGTCAGCGTGCCCGGGCGATGGTGGTGCACCACGGCCCCGGGCACGTAGTAGAACGTCGCGCCGGTGGCGGCGAGGCGCAGGTCGAGGTCGACGTCCTCGCCGGGCCACAGGCCTGGCGCGAAGCCGCCCACCGCGCGCAGGGGCTCGATGCGGTAGGCGCTGCAGCAACTCGCGTTGTGCTGCACCTGCCGCGGCCGGTCGTCGCCCCGCGTGTAGTCACTGACGATGGCCGCGGCACGGAAGAACGCCTCGAAGCCGTCGCGCTGCGCCTGCTGCGCCGCCGGAAAGACGTTGACCTGGCGTCCCCCCACCCCGGTGGCCCCACTGGTGACGAGGCCGTCCACCAGCGCGCGGGCCCAGGACGGATCGGGCACGCAGTCGCCATCGGTGAAGGCCGCGATCTCGCCACGCGCGACTTCGAGCCCGAGGTTGCGCGCGACGGACGCGCCCACGGCCGGCGATCGCACCACGCGTGCCCCCCCGGCATCGGCCACGGCCGCCGTGTCATCGGTGGATCCATCGTCCACCACGATGATCTCGAGGCGCGGGTAGTCTTGCGCGTGCAGCGCCGCGAGGCAGGCTGGCAGCGTCGCGGCGCTGTTGCGGGCGGCGACGATCACGCTGACGAGCGGCGTCGCGAGCGGGGGAGCGCCGGTCATGTTGTCCGCGCCTTCCGTCGTGCCCGCCGGATGGCCACGGCATTGCGCATCGACATCCCGGCGCGCACCGGGCCCCATCGCTTCAGCGCTTCGACATCGCCCTCCTTCACGCCGAGTCGCAGCGCGGTGCGCTTGAGCCAGCGCGAGGCCTTGAAGCTCTCGGAGAGGTGAGCGCGGAACGCCACGACCTCGTGCTCGCGGTCGGCGGCGAACGTCGGGTCGGCGCACCAGGCGCGCAGCGGTTCGACGACGCGGTCCCAGGTCATCGTCGTGGCGACCTGATCGAGGGCCGAGCGGGCCGCGTGCCGCTCCGCGTCGCCGTCGAGCATCGCCGCGAGCGCGGCGGCCAGGGCG
>NZ_JALHPM010000092.1:0-26294 GCF_022842525.1 Luteitalea sp. | reverse complement strand
ACCGCCAGCGCGAGTGCAGGGTGAGACGAGCGGCGGTGCGCGGATTCCCGCGAGCGAACGCCCGCGGTGCGCCCTGCGCTTCTGCACGCGTGCGACGTCGCTTGCCGCCTCCGCCGCGCGACCAGCTCGGGATGAACATCATGGGGACCGGCCCCAGCGAGCGCCCGCTCTTCAGCCGGCCGCCCGGTTACCTCGCCGCCCCCGCGTCGCGCGCTCTCAGCGCGTCGGGGCGTGCAGGGCCGCGACCAGTTCCGCGCCGAGCACCTCCACCTGCCACCGGCGCAGCCCGGGCACCTCCCGCAGTTGGTCGACGGACCCGGGATTGAGCCGGGCGATCTCGTCGAGCAGGCCGCGCGACACCATGAAGCCCGGGTCGAGATTCAGCGCCTCTGCCACGCGTCCCCTGGCCTCCCGCAGCCGGTCACCCCGCGCGTCCACCTCGGGGTCGCGCTGCCACCGCTCCGGACGCGGGAAGCGCGGACGCTCCGCCTCGGGCACCGACAGTCCTCGCGCGATCGCCGCGACCACATCGCGGCCCCGACGGTCGATCAGGCCGCTCGACAGCCCGCGAATCTTGCGCAGGCCGACGACCGACGTCGGCGCCTCGGTCGACAGCGCCAGGAGCGCCTCGTTCGACACGATGCGGAAGGGCGCCTGGTCACGTTCCTCGGCTACTGCCTCCCGCCACGCGTGCAGTTCGCGGAGAATCGCCAGGGCGCCCGGTGACAGGTCACGCGCCCCCTTGATGCGCAGGAAGGCGTCGGTCTTGTCCGGGGCCACCCACCGCGTCTGCGCGCGCCGCTCGAACTCCTCCTCGGCCCACGCCAGCCGCCCCGCCGCCAACAGTTTGTCGCGCAGGATGTCGCGCAACGTCGCCAGATGCACGGTATCGGTGGCGGCGTACTCCTTCATGCCCTCGGTCAGCGGCCGCTCGGCCCAGTCGGCCCGCTGGAACGCCTTCGGCAACGTGAGGCCGAGATGCGTCTCGACGACCGCACCCAGACCGAGGCCCCGGTCGCCGAGGAACGACGCCGCGATCTGCGTGTCGAAGAGGCAGACAACGCGCAGGTCGAGGTCGCGGTCGAGAATGCGGAGATCGAAGTCGGCATCGTGGAACACCTTCTCGATGCGCTCGTTGCCGAGCACCGTCGAAAGGCATCCGAGATCGGTCAGCGCCAGCGGGTCGATCAGCACCGTCTCCGCGCGGGACGAGATCTGGATCAGGCTGATGCGATCGAGATAGCGGTGATAGCCGGCGGCCTCGGTGTCGATGCCGAGCAGCGTCTGCGTGCCGAGCCGCCCGACCGCCGCGTCGAGCGCCTCGGGAGTGTCGATGTAACTGTAGGTGGTCATTCGGCGGCGAGACGGTCAGCGGAGGGCGCGGATGCGGTGTGCTTCACTGTCGCCAACGTACACCACTCCCTGCGAATCGACGAGCACTCCGTGGGGCCGTGCCAGCGCGCAGTGCCGCGGATCGGGCTCGGGCCCATCACCAGCCGTGCCGGTGCCGAGCACCGTCCGGATCACGCCGGTCCCGAGGTCGATCGCCCGGATGACGTGGTTCTCGGTATCGGCGACGTAGAGCACCCCGCCTCCCCAGGCCAGACCCTTTGGCCCGCCAAGTCTCGCCACTCGCGCCGGGCCCCCATCCCCCAAGTAGCCCTGCTCCCCGGTCCCTGCCACGTGATGCAGGCGGGCCGTGGTCGCATCGACGCGATAGATCGCGTTGCCCTCGCGCAGTGCCAGGTAGAGATCGCCCCGTGCATCGAACGCGAACGTGCGTGGGCCATTCAGCGGCGTCCCTCGCAGCGGGGCGCCGTCCGTCGTCGGCCGACGCGCTCCCGTCCCGCCGATCGTCTCGATGCGTCCCGTGGCGAACATGACCCGCCGGATGCGATGGTTGCCGATGTCGCAGATCAGCAGGGAGCGCCGATCCGGATCCACCGCAATGCTGTGCGGTGCCCGCAACTGCGCCCGCGCCGCCGGGCCGCCATCGCCGGAGAACCCCGCCACACCCGTCCCGACAAACGTCGAGATCCGCTTGGTGACGGCATCCACCTTGCGCACCACATGGCTGTCACGCTCTGCAATGTAGAGGTTGCCGTGCGCGTCGAACTGCACCTCGTGCGGCATGTCCAGCGCGGCCTCGGTCGCTGGCCCGCCATCCCCGGCGTAGCCTCGCCGCCCGCTTCCGGCGACTGTCTCCGTGCGCCCCGTCCGCACGTCGAGGCGCCTGATCCGCTGGTTGTCCAGATCGCAGAAATACAGCCAGCCATCCGGGCCGAACGCCAGTCCGTACGGGTTGTTCACCTGCGACGGCGAGAAGCCGGCCACGCCAGTGCCGATCGCCGTCGTGACCGATCGCGGTCCCCGCCAGGGGCCCTGCGGCGGCTCGCCCTGCGCGGTGAACACCCCGCCGGTCGCCACGCGCGGCGCGGCGATGACCGGCGCCGCCGCCCACACGCTGAGCAGCGCTTTCAGGGCATCGCGACGATGGAGGCGGGGTGGCGTCATGGGAAGACGGAGGGGCGGCAGAAGAGTCGGCCTGCGCCTCGTGGTGTCTACGGCGTCGGCACGATGATGCGGTCGACGTCGCGGATGCCGTACGTGGCCGGCATCGTGGTGTAGTCGGTCCCCGTCCGTGCGTTCCAGTCCCACACCACGCGACCCGCCTTCACCGTGAGTTCGGCGATCAGTCGGCGATCACCGGTCAGCGTGCCGCGCGCGCCATCGGCGTACCCGAACGTCCCCGTCATCACCCGCAGCACGGCGATGTCGGCTTCCGCACCGACCGACAAGTGCCCGAGCTCGGGACGCTTGATCGTCTTCGCGGGCGCATCCGTCGAGGCGCGCACGACCTCCGCCAGGGGCATCCCCGTCACCAGGAACTTCGACATCGTCGTCAGCATGTCCATCATGCCGCCGTTCATGCTGCCCGTGTGCAGGTCGGTGGAGATCGTGTCGGGGTAGAACCCGAGCCTGGTCGCCGGCACCATCGTGCGGAACACGAAACTGCCGCCACCGTGGCCGACATCGAAGAGCACGCCGCGCGCCCGCGCGCGCTGGAGGTAGCCGAGCAGGGCGCCCTTCGCATCGATGTACGGGACCGGCCCCCTGAACATGTGCGTGCTGATGTCCCCGGGTCGCAGCCGCTCGGTCACGAGCTGGTGGTAGGGGCGCTCCTCGCGGAAATACCCGAAGTCGACCATCACGGGGACGTTGGCCGTGGTGCCCGCCTCGATGGCGCGATCCACCGAGACCCACTCGGGCCCCTGATAGTGCGCCGACTTGATGCCCACCACGACGTCACGATGCTTGATCGCCATGTCGGCCGTGGCCTTCGGGTTCATGTCGTGCACGTTCTGCTCGGGCGTGTCGGTCAGCATGCCGAACCCGGCGATGTTCAGCATCGCGAGCACGCGCGTGCGGGATCGATCGATGACCGTTCGCCGGAAGTCCTCGAAGTTGTGATACCCCGAACTGCCCGCATCCACCATGGTCGTCACGCCGGTACGGAAGCTGAAGCCGTCCGGCAGCACGCTGTTGTCGCCGGCCCACGCATCCTTCATGCCCGTGGTGGCGAAGACGTGCACGTGGATGTCGATCAAGCCTGGCGTGACGTACAACCCGCGGGCATCGACGACCTGCCGAGCCAGGCCGGCATCGATGTTGGCACCGACCGCCGCAATCTTGCCGCCCGCCACGGCGACGTCCATCACGGCGTCGATGCGGTTGCGAGGATCGATGACGTGCCCGCCCTTCAGCAGGAGGTCGTACGAGGGCTGGGCCCCGGCTGCAGACGCGAGGGCCAGCGCGGCCAGTGCAGCGAGCCAGGATCGAACAGGGACGATGCGCACGAGGGACCTGCCTCCGGATGAAGGGAACTGGCGTTCGTTGTCAGCGTTCTACCACGACTCCGCGCCGCTCGCGCGACCGGCGTGCGCACCCGGGTCGGCACGCCATCAGCGGGCCGATGCCAGGACCCACGGCGCGCCGATGGCGAGCAGCGTCGTCAGGAACAGCAACCCGAACAGCGCGCCCAGCCGCCAGAAGTCGCGGCGGGCGATGAAACCACACCCGTAGTAGAGCGGTGCCGGCCCCGTCGCATAGGGCGTGAGCACCCCCATGATGCCGAGCGAGAACCCGAGCAACAGCACGAACGGCCGGATCGGCAGGCCGTCCACGCCCGCCGCAGCCGCCAGCATCACGGGGGCCACGGCCGTCGCATGCGCCGTGATGCCCGCGAAGGCGTAGTGCATGACGAAGAACAGGACCACCAGCCACAGCATCACGACAGTGGGCGAGTAGCCCACCAGCCACGCCGCTGTCCCGTGCCCCAGCCAGGTGACCACGCCGACGCGATTGAGTCCGTCGGCCAGCACCACCAGCGTCGCGAACCACGCCAGCACGTTCCACGCGGGCCGATGGCCGAGGATGTCCTCCCAGGAGACGATGCCGAGTGCGAGCATCAGGGAGACGGCGATCATCGCGACGAGGGTCGCGTCGATCACCGCCGTCGCGAAGATCCACAGCGCGAGCGACATCACGGCGAGAGCACCCATGCCCGCCTCGCGACGGCTGGTGCGTCCCATGGCGACCAGCGCGTCGGCCGCCCAGCGAGGGACGGCCGCACTCTCGCGAACCTCCGGCGTGTGCAGCCGCCAGGTGATCCAGGGCACCAGCAGGATCAGCAGCACGCCCACGGGCAGGAAGCCGACGAACCACTCGGTCCACGTGATGGTGATGCCCGTCGTGCTGCGAGCCAGATCGAGCAGCAACAGGTTGGGCGCGAGGGCCGTGACGAACATCGAACTGGTCACGCACGTCGTGGCGAACGCCACCCACATCAGGTAGGCGCCGAGTTCGCGCGTCGCCTGGCCGGTGCCGGCCCCATACAGGTCGGGGATGTGCCGGATGACGGGATAGATCATGCCGGCGCTGCGAGCCGTGTTGGACGGCGTGAACGGCGCAATCAGCACGTCCGACAGCGCCACCGCGTACCCGAGGCCGAGCGTCCGATGCCCGAGGGACCGCACCAGCAGCAGGGCGATCCGTCGTCCCAACCCGGTCTTCTCGTAGCCCATCGCGAAGACGAAGGCCGCGAAGATCAGCCACACGGTGCTGTTCGAGAAGCCAGCAAGGGCCCAGCGCACGGCTTCGGCCGGCAGCCGGAAGCCGGGCGCCGCCCGTTGGGCCTCGGAGAACGGGAGTCCGGCCGCTGCGGCCACCGTCACACCGATGAAGCCGACGGCCGACGGCGGCAGGGGCTCGGTGATCAGACCGAGGATGACGGCGATGAACACCGCCACGTAGTGCCACGCGGCCTGGCTGAGGCCGTCGGGCACGGGCAGCAGGGCCACGACGACACCCGCGACCACCGGCACCGCCACGCGCCAGGCCATCAGGGCACGAGGTGATCGACGACGGCGCGGGTGAACTGCGTGGTGGAGAGCGTGCCCCCGATGTCCGGCGTGGCATGACCCGCCGCCAGCGCTCGCTCGACGGCCTGGCGCACCATGCCGGCCGCGTCGGTCTCGCCGAGCCACTCGAGCATCAGCGCGCCGCTGAGGAACGCCCCGGTCGGATTGGCGATGCCCTGGCCGGCGATGTCTGGAGCCGATCCGTGCACGGGCTCGAACAGCGAGGGAAACCGTCGCTCCGGGTTGAGGTTGGCCGACGGATTGAGCCCGAGGCTGCCGGTCACGCCGCCGGTCAGGTCGCTGAGGATGTCGCCGAACAGGTTCGATCCGACGATGACGTCGAAGGTGTGGGGGCGCCGCACCAGTTCGAGCGTCGCGGCGTCGATGTGCAGCTTGTCGGCCTGGACGTCGGCGAACTGCGGCGCGATCTCCTCCAGCACCCGATCCCACAACACGTACGCGTACCGCTGCGCATTCGACTTGGTGATCATCGTCAGCCGCTGGCGCCGGGTGCGGGCGAGATCGAAGGCGAACCGCAGGATCCGCTCGACGCCCCGCCGGGTGTGGATGGCCGTCTGCACCGCCACTTCGCCAGGCGTGCCGGCGGCGACGATGCCGCCATTGTCGATGTACTCGCCCTCGGAGTTCTCGCGCACGACGACGACGTCGATCGGGTCGGTGCGACGGAGTGGCCCGGTGACGCCCGGGAACGTCCGTGCCGGGCGGACGCAGGCGTAGAGGTCGAAGGCCTGCCGCATGCGGATGAGCGGCGTCAGCGTGACATGGTCGGGCAGCCGTGCCGGCCACCCCACCGCGCCGAGGAAGATGGCGTCGAAGGGGCGCAGCGTGGTCAGGAAGTCCTCCGGCGCGACGCGGCCGTGACGCTCGTAGTGGGGCATGCCCCAGTCGAACGACTCGTACGCCAGGGCGAAGCGTCCTGTCGTGCGGGCCACCATGTCGAGGAGCACGACCGTCGCGTCGACGACCTCCGTGCCGATGCCGTCTCCCGGGTACAGCGCGATGCGATGCGTCGTCACGGCGCCCAGTGTATGGGATTCACTGGCGCTGCATGTAGGCCTGGACCCGGTCGGCCGCGGCGAGCGCCGCGGCATCCTGATGCACGAGGCCATAGAGCGTCAGTGCCTGCAGCATCTCGGTGTAGTTGACCGTCTTGGGCGCGCCGCCGTACGACACCTCCTTGCCGACGCCCGTCCGGGAGTTGTTGCGCACGTCCACCTCGCCCGACGGCAGGACCCGCGAGATCTGCCACGCCATGGCTCCGGCGAAGGCCGCCTCGGCCTCGGGCATGGGCACGTGCAAGGTGAGCACCTGCCCGAAGAGCACCGACACCATGTTGTAGCTGGAGTCGCGGCCGCCCTTCTCGACGAAGACGCCGTCGGCGTCGCGCAGCGTCAGCGCGTGGGCCATCAGCGTGCGGGCCTGCTGCACGAGCGCCGGATCGTCGAGGACCAGACCGCCGAGTCCGAGCGCCTTGGCGCCGATGATGATCCGGTTGGGCGCGTGACTGGTCTCGCGCATGATCGTCTCGACACCGCCGCTGATGAAGTCCATCGCCCGTCTGGCCTTCGGCTGCAGGGCGGCGATGCGGGCGGCAAAGTGTGCCGCATGGGGCGACTGGCGAATCACCAGGACCGCGCGCATGTACTCCTGCATGAAGAAGAAGGCGGTCTCGACGGCGGCCCCGTACGGCTTTGCGCTCTGGCCGTTGGGCCGGAGGTTGGCCTCGAACCGGCCGTCCTCGAGCTGATGCGAGAAGGCGACCTCGATGCCGCGCCAGGCCTGATCGGCGGCGGGCAGGTTGTCCTGCACGACGGCGTAGATGACGCTGCGGCAGCTGCCACGCTGCGGCCCGGCCTCGATCCACATGCCGTGGACCTTGTTGGTGCCCATCAGCCCCTGGGCGTCCGGGGCTTCGAAGACGAGGCGTCCCGCGGGGAACCGGCGCAGCACGTCGTACTCGCGCATCGCTGGGCGCGGCTGCGCGTGCAGCGGCGCGCGCCTGCCAATCAGGCCGACCATCGTGGCCGTGAGGAAGTGTCTGCGGGTCATACGAAGCGGGCCAGCCAGGCCCACGCCTCGGCCTGCATCTCGGCGTTGAACTGATGGGGACTGTCATACAGTTGCGTGCGGCAGCGCTCGGGGATGCCCGCCTTGGCGTAACAGGCGTTCAGGGTGGCGAAACTGGCCTTCACCGCGTCCAGGTCGAACAGCCCGTCCCTGGTCCCGCTCATGAGCAGCAGGGGCGTCGGCATCGCGAGGGACGCGACGTCGGGATAGTCCATGTGGCGCAGCAGGCCGGGCACGACCTTGGTGTGGCCGATCGTGTTGCGCACGTGCTTCTTCAGCTGTCCCGGGAACGACGTCATCCAGCACACCACGACGCCGGCCTTGATGCGGTCGTCGAGGGCCGCGAGGTGCGCCGAGCGGACGGCGCCGACCGACAGGCCCACGCAGCCGATCCGGTTCGGATCCACATCGGGGCGCGAGCGCAGGTAGTCGACGGTCCGGACGTCGTCCCAGAACATCACGCCGGGCCAGGTGATGCCGGCGGTGTAGAGCGTGCGTCCGACCAGCTGCTCGTTCTGGCTGGCGCGCGCGTTGAAGGCATCGATGCGATCCGACGACATCGTCGCCGGACGATCGCGCCAGTCGGCTGGATCGTCGTCGAGCTGCATGCGGCGATCGCCCCAGTAGAACATGTCGGTGACGACGACGATGTAGCCGCGTCGCACCATCTCGATGGCGATGGCGCGGCCGCCGTAGTAGCGCTCGCGGAACGCCGTGAAGACGGGATGCTCGCCGTCGATGGCGACGAGCTTCTCCTTGCCCCACAGGTAGAAGCCGCCGTGATCGTGCAACGCCACGATCGCGGGCGCGGGCTTCGGGGCCTGCTTGGGCACCAGCACGTAGGCCGGCACACGGATGTCGGGCGTGGTGTTGAACCAGACCTTCTCGCGCACGTAGTCGCCGCAGTCGACGCGCTCGACCGTCTCGGCGGCCGGATCGCATGGGGGCGGCGCGTAGTGGAGCAGATCGAGGAATGTGCCGCGGGCTGTCGGCTTCCAGTCCGCGACCGTGCGGAATCGCGGGTGCAGGAAGGACAGCGGGAAGTCCTTCTGCACGGCCTGGGACCGGATGAACGGGAAGAGCGAGCCGACGTCCGCGCCGGTGGCCGCGACGCCGGTGGCCGCCGGCTGGGTTGGCGCCGCACCGCCGGCACTGGCCGGGCCGGTGAGCGCGGGCAGGGTTCCGGCAATCGCCGTGGCCTGGAGGAAGCGTCGGCGACCGACGCGGCGACTGGGAGCGGGGGCGACAGGCTCGGGCATGGCGCTCATCCTGTCGCAGGCGCGCGGCCGGCGCAAACAGCACCCGCCCGGGCACGCATCCTGCACTCGGGCAGGCCATGTCCACCCTGACGAAACTCTACGAGAAGATCGACGACATCGGCATGGCGATGATGACCACGCGCCGCGCGGACGGCCATCTGCGGTCGCGGGCGATGGCCATGCAGAAGGCGGCGCCGGGCGCCGACCTGTGGCTGGTCACCCGCGAGGGCACGGCGAAACTGGACGAGATCGCCGCCGATCCCCATGTGAACCTGTCGTTCTTCCGCAGCAGCAACATGGAGTGGATCTCCGTGTCCGGGCTGGCCACGCTGTCACGGGACAGGGCCACGATCCAGGCGCTCTACGCGCCCGACTGGTCGATGTGGTTCGACGAGGAGGGCGACCCACGCCATGGCACCGCGGACGACCCGCGGATTGTCCTCATCGGCATCACCGTGCATGCGGCGGAGTTCCTCGCTGTCGACTCGCCGCGTCCGGTCCTGCTGTTCGAGATGGCGAAGGGCTGGCTGACGGGCACCGAGCCCGAGCTGGGCGAGATGCATGCGCTGCAGCAGCCCCGCCGGCCGGTGGTCGCCGCCGATCCGCGTGTTGAGTGACTCCAAATCTGGAGCTATACTTCCCGAGTGTCCACGGCTGACCTTCTGCGCCAACGCGGGATTCAGGTCACGGCCCAGCGCCTCGCGGTGCTGCGCGCCGTGGCGGGTCAGCCCCACATCACGGCCGACGGCGTCGCCGAGATCGTCCGCGCGGAGATCGGCACGATCTCCCTGCAGTCGGTCTACGACGCCCTCGGGTTGCTGGTCACCGAGGGTCTGATCCGGCGCATCCAGCCCGCCGGATCGCCGGCGCGCTTCGAAGATCGCGTCGGCGACAACCATCACCATCTCATCTGCCGCATCTGCGGCCGACTGGTCGACGTCGACTGCGCGGTCCACGCCGCGCCGTGCCTGACGCCCCCCGACGGGCTCGGGTACGAGATCGACGAAGCCGAGGTCGCCTACTGGGGCCGGTGTCCGGAGTGTGTCGCACAGGCGGCGACGGCCTCCGTGGCCGACCCCGCTCCGCGCCGGCGCGAGCGCAAGCCTGCCCGGCCGCCACAGCCCCGGGCCTGATCGCCGGGCCATTCCACTCCTCCTCCATCGCGCAGAGGTCAACGTCATCATGGACAGCGAAGCGAAGTGCCCGTTCTCGGCCAAGGCCTACACCGGGACCACCAATCAGGACTGGTGGCCGAATCAACTCGACCTGAAGGTGCTGCATCGGAATCCGCCGGCGCGTGATCCGATGGGGCCGGCGTTCGACTACGCCGCCGAGTTCACGAGCCTCGACCTCGATGCCCTCAAGAAGGACATCGAAGCGGTCATGACGACGTCGCAGGACTGGTGGCCGGCCGACTACGGGCATTACGGCCCGCTGTTCATCCGCATGGCCTGGCACAGCGCCGGCACCTATCGCATCCAGGACGGCCGCGGCGGCGCCGGGGCCGGCGAGCAGCGCTTCGCGCCGCTCAACAGCTGGCCCGACAACGCCAACCTCGACAAGGCCCGTCGCCTGCTCTGGCCGATCAAGAAGAAGTACGGCCGCAAGATCTCGTGGGCCGATCTGATGGTGCTGACCGGTAACGTCGCGCTCGAGTCGATGGGCTTCAAGACCTTCGGCTTCGGTGGTGGGCGCGAGGACGTGTGGGAGCCCGAGCAGGTCAACTGGGGCACCGAGCGCACCTGGCTCGACGACAAGCGCTACAAGGGCGAGCGCCAGCTCGACAACCCGCTGGCCGCCGTGCAGATGGGCCTCATCTACGTCAACCCGGAGGGCCCCAACGGCAATCCCGATCCGGTCGCCGCGGCGCGCGACATCCGCGACACGTTCGCTCGCATGGCGATGAACGACGAGGAGACGGTCGCCCTCATCGCCGGCGGGCACACCTTCGGCAAGACGCACGGCGCTGGTCCGGCCACGCACGTCGGCCCCGAACCCGAAGCCGCGCCGCTCGAAGCGCTCGGTCTCGGCTGGATGAGCACCTACGGCTCGGGCAAGGGCGGTGACACCATCACCAGCGGCCTCGAAGTCACGTGGACGACGACGCCGACCCAGTGGAGCAACAACTACTTCGAGAACCTGTTCGGGTACGAATGGGAACTCACGAAGAGCCCGGCCGGCGCGCACCAGTGGAAGCCGAAGCACGGCGCTGGTGAAGGCACCGTGCCCGACGCGCACGACCCGACCAGGTCGCACGCGCCGATGATGCTGACCACCGACATCGCGCTGCGCATGGATCCGGCCTACGAGCAGATCTCGCGCCGCTTCCTCGAGCACCCGCAGGAGTTCGCCGACGCCTTCGCGAAGGCCTGGTTCAAGCTGACCCATCGCGACATGGGGCCGATCTCGCGGTACCTCGGCAAGGAAGTGCCGACCGAGCCGCTGATCTGGCAGGATCCGGTGCCGCCGGTCACCCACGCCCTCATCACCTCGGCCGACATCGCGGCGCTCAAGGCGCAGGTGCTGGCCTCGGGGCTGACCGTGTCGCAGCTGGTCTCGACGGCGTGGGCCTCTGCGGCCTCGTTCCGTGGCACCGACAAGCGCGGCGGCGCCAACGGCGCGCGCATCCGCCTCGCGCCGCAGAAGGACTGGGCCGTCAACACGCCGGTGCAGCTCGCCGCGGTGCTGCCCGTGCTCGAAGGGATCCAGCAGGCCTTCAACGCCGGCGGCAAGTACGTGTCGCTCGCCGACCTGATCGTGCTCGGCGGCTGCGCCGCCGTGGAGCAGGCCGCGAAGGCCGCCGGGCACGACGTGCTGGTGCCCTTCGCGCCGGGACGCACCGATGCCACCCAGGAGCAGACCGACGTCGAGTCGTTCGCGGTGCTCGAGCCGACGCACGACGGGTTCCGCAACTATCTCGCGCCGGGACATCCCGTGCCGGCCGAGGTCCTGCTCGTCGAGCGGGCGCAGATGCTGACCCTCACCGCACCCGAGATGACCGTGCTCGTCGGCGGCCTGCGGGCGCTGGGCGCCAACGCCGGCCAGTCGGCGCACGGCGTCTTCACCTCGCGTCCGGGCACGCTGACCACCGACTTCTTCCAGACCCTGCTCGACATGGGGGTGACGTGGACGCCGACCTCTGACGCCGCCGAGACGTTCGAGGGACGCAGCACCGGCACGGGCGCGGTCGCCTGGACCGCCACCCGTGTCGACCTGCTGTTCGGGTCGAACTCCGAGCTGCGGGCCCTGGCGGAGGTCTACGCCAGCGACGATGCGCAGGAGCAGTTCGTGAGCGACTTCGTGGCCGCGTGGGACAAGGTCATGACGCTCGATCGCTTCGACCTCGCCTGAGGTTCGCGGCATCACCCGGGCCGGCCTCGTGCCGGCCCGGGGCTCACTCGCGCGGGGCCCGTTCCGCCGCGCCATCGCTCGCACCGGAGTAGAGTGATGGCCATGTCGACCTCCCGCGCAGCCTCGCGACGCACGATCCTGTCGGCCGCGGCGGGCCTCGCCGCCCACGTCTGGGTGCCGCGACCTGCCAAGGGCTACACCACCGCGGACGTCGCCAGTCGCCTCGTGCAGGCCCCTTCCGGCGTCGGTCTCTCCAAGTGGGATCTCGACACGCCGGCTCTCTGCGTCGACCTCGATCGCCTCGAGCAGAACATCGCCACGATGCAGGCGGCTGCCCGGCGCTTCGGCATCGCGACCCGCCCGCACGCCAAGACGCACCGCAGCGCCGACATCGCCCGGATGCAGCTCGCGGCCGGCGCCATCGGCCTCTGCTGTGCCAAGTTGAGCGAGGCCGAAGCCCTGGCCGCGCAGGGCATCGACCGCCTCTGCATGACGACCGGCAACCTGTCGCCCACCAAGATCCGCCGCGCCATGCAGTTGCGCAAGACCTCGCCCACCTTCATCCAGGCGGTGGACAACGAGCGCAATGCCCGTGACCTGTCCGATGCCGCGAAGGAGGCCGGTGTGACGGCCGACGTGGTGCTGGACGTGGCGGTCGGGACACGGAGCGGCGTGCCGCCAGGCGAGGACGCCCTGCGCCTGGCCACGCTGGTCGATGGCCTGCCCGGCCTGACCTTGCGCGGCCTGCTGTCGTACGACGGCGGGGCGCAGCACATCGTCGGTTTCGAGACCCGCAAGGCGCGCACGCTGGCCAACATCGAAGCCAACGCCGCGACGTACGCGGCGATGAAGAAGGCCGGACTGAACACCGAGATCTTCAGCGGCGGCGGCACGGGCACCTACAACCTCCAGCACCTGGTGCCGGGCTTCACGGACATGCAGGTAGGCAGTTACGTGTTCATGGACATGCAGTACCTGGCCATCGGCCGCCAGGACGGTCATCCGGTCTTCGACGACTTCGCCTCGTCGCTCACCGTCGTGGCCACCGTGGTCAACAACCGGTTTCCCGGCCGGTTGACCACCGACGCGGGCGCCAAGGCCCTGACGCTGAACGTGCCGCGCGCGGGCGTCATCGGTGAGCCCGGCGCCGACTACTCGGCCAGCTCGGACGAGTTCGGCGTGATCACGTTCAAGGAAGGGCCGGCGAAGACGTACGCCATGGGCGATCGCCTCGAGCTGATCGTGCCGCACTGCGATCCCGTGGTGAACCTGTACGACGTGATCTACGGCATCCGCAAGGATCGCGTCGAGCGGGTCATCCCGGTGACGGCGCGCGGCAAGTCCCAGTAGGGCGGGACGTCGTCTCCTCGCGATCTGCGTGGTATGAAGGAGACGTGACCCACTCCACACGAACTCGGCCGTGCACGTCGGCGCACGGGGCGCGTCGGAGCCGCGCATGAGCGATCACGATCCGGTCGTGACGTCGTCCGACTACGCGACGCTGCTCGACGCGTTCGATCAGGGTTTCTGCGTCTTCGAGGTGCTGGTCGACGAGCGTGGTCACCCGAACGACTATCGCTTCCTGCAGGTCAATGCCTCCTTCGAGCGACACACCGGGCTGGTCGATGCCGTGGGGCGGACGGCGCTCAGCCTCGTGCCAGACCTCGAGCGTTCGTGGATCGAGCTGTATGGTCGTGTCGCGCTGACCGGCGAACCGCGGCGGTTCACCCAGGGGTCCGACGCGATGGGCCGCTCCTTCGCCGTGTACGCGGCCCGCGTCGGCCAACCGGAGCAGCGCCGGGTGGCCCTGCTGTTCAGCGACGTCACGGCCGAACACCGCGCCCAGGCCGAGCGTCGCCGTGCCGACGCGGCGGCCGATGCCGCCGACGCCCGGAGCCGCCAGTTCGCCGATACCGCGCCGGCCATGCTCTGGGGCACCGAGGTCGATGGTCGCTGTTCCTATCTGTCGCGCGGGTGGTACGACTACACCGGACAGACCGAGCACGAGGCCCTGGGCTTCGGCTGGCTCGACGCCGTCCATCCCGACCACCGGCGTGAGGCCGAGCGGCTGTTCCGACGGGCGACCGCCGCCGAGGCACCCTTCGAACTCGAGCACCTGCTGCGTCGGCACGACGGCGCGTACCGCTGGGTCATCGACGCCGGCCGGCCGCGCCTCGACGACGGCGGGCGCTTCGTCGGCTTCGTCGGCTCGGTCATCGACGTCCACGATCGCAAGGTTGCCGAACGCCGCCTGGCGCTGGCGGTCGAGTCCGGCAAGGTCGGCCTGTGGCATTGCGACCTGCCGTTCGCGGCCCTCGTGTGGAACGCGCAGGTCAAGGAGCACTTCGGCCTGCCCGCCGATGCCGACGTCACGATCGACACCTTCTTCCAGTGGATGCATCCCGACGATCGCGAGCCGACCCGCCTGGCGATCGAAGCGGCCATCCTCCACCGGACGCCCTACGACGCGCAGTACCGGACGATCGGCCCGGACGGGCGACAGCGCTGGATCAAGGCCCTCGGTCACGCGCGCTACGACGGCGACCGGCCGGTGCACTTCGACGGCATCACCATCGACATCACCGAGCTGGTCCTGCTGCGCACCGAGGCCGAGGCGGCCAGCCGGGCCAAGGACGAGTTCCTCGCCATGCTCGGCCACGAGCTGCGCAATCCGCTGGCGCCCATCCGCACGGCGCTCGAGCTCCTCAAGCTGCGCGGCATCGCCGGCATCGAGCAGGAGCGGACGATCATCGAACGTCAGTTCGCGAACCTGGTGCGGCTGGTCGACGACCTGCTCGACGTCGCGCGCATCGCCCGGGGGCGCATCGACCTGACCAGGCGGCCCGTCCGTGTCGCCGATGTCGTGACCGCGGCGATCGAGACGGCCAGTCCGCTGCTCGAGAAGCAGCGCCATGCCCTCGAGGTCGACGTGCCGACCGACCTGGTCATCGAGGCCGACGCCGATCGCCTGAGCCAGGTGGTGGCCAACCTGCTGACCAATGCCGCCAACTACACGCCGGCGGGCGGTCGGGTCCGCGTGTCCGCCGAGCACGTCGACGGCACGCTGCAGCTCGCGGTCAGCGACAACGGCATCGGCATGGATGCCGCGCTGCAGGCCACCGTGTTCGACACCTTCGTTCAGGGCAGCCGCGGACTGGCGCGGTCCGAGGGCGGTCTCGGCCTGGGGTTGACGATCGTCCGGAGTCTGGTCGAACTGCATGGCGGCACGGCGGCCGTCCACAGCGCGGGGCCGGGACAGGGCACCACGTTCACGATCCAGGTGCCGATGGGCACCTCGGGTGCGCTGACACCGGAGGCGCACGTCGGTGTCCCGTTCTGCTCGCCTCCCGGCGATGCCGCCCGCATCCTCATCGTCGACGACAACGAGGACGGGGCCCACCTCCTGCAGCGGATTCTGGATGCCGACGGCTATGCGACCGAGACCGCCCACGACGGACCGTCGGCCCTGACGCGCGCACGCGCCTGCCTGCCGGTCGTCGCGCTGGTCGACATCGGGCTGCCCCTCATGGATGGCTACGAGGTGGCGCGCCGGTTCGGCGAGGACCCCACGCTGCGTCACACGGCGCTGGTCGCCGTCACGGGGTATGGGCAGGAGCAGGACCGTCGACGATCGGCGGCCGCGGGGTTCGTCGACCATCTGGTCAAGCCGGTCGACATCGACCATCTGCGCACGGTCATCGCGTCGCTGGTGCGCCAGGCGCCTCCGCTGGACGAGCGCGTCGACGCGTCGCGCTGGTCAGACGGGGCAGGCCGCGCCTAGCTCCGGGGCGCCCTGGACTTCCGGCCGGCGGCGGGTCGGCGCACCGCGGGCAGGGGCGTGGCGACGGCATCGGCGCTCGCGGCCGCGTCGATCAGGCCGGCGACCATCGGGTTGACGAACTGGCGGGGCAGCGTGATGGCGTAGAACGTCTCGCGCAGCCCGGGGAGCCGAGCGACCTGCCGCAGGTCGCCGCTCTCCAGTTCGTCCCGCACGACGATCGAGGGCACGACGCCGATGCCGACGTTCTGACGGACCATCAGGCGCAGCATGGCCATGTCGTCCACTTCGGCGGCGAAGGTCGGCGAGAGATCCAGCGAGTGCAGCAGCAGGTCGAGTCCCGCCCGGATGCCACTCTCCAGGGTCGGCACCACCAGCGGCTCGCGGGCGAGCAACGCCCGCCAGTTGCGCGATCGGCCGACGCGATCGCGATGACCGACCAGTGACACGGGCTGCTGCGCCACCAGGCGTGTCAGCCACGGCAGGCCCTTGTCGCGCGGCGGGGCGACGTTGGAGAGCAGCACGTCGATCTGATGGCTCTCGAGCAGGCGCAGCAGGACGCGCAGCGCCCCCGAACGGATCGTGATGCCGACGTCGGGGCGATGCAGCGCCGGCGAGAGGAACGCCAGCTGGAAGTTCCGCGACAGCGTCGCCACGGCCCCGACGCGCACGACCTGTCGCGCCGGCTGGGTGTCGCTGCGCATCGATCGCATCAGGCGCCCACCGACCTCGAAGATCGCGTCGGCGTGATCGAGCGCGCGCCGGCCGGCCTCGGTCAGCACCAGGCGCCGGCCCTGACGTTCGAACAGCGGCCGCCCCAGCGACGCCTCCAGCTTCTGGATCTGCACCGACACCGCCGACTGCGACACGTTGAGCGCGGCGGCGGCCCGCGTCAGGCTGCCTTCGTGGGCGACGGCCCAGAAGTACCGGAGGTGCCCGAAGTTGATCATGTGAACGTTCTATAGAAGTGAACAGAGCGTCGTCAACTATCAATTGGAAGTTGATCAGTCGCCTCCGCTATCGTCGGGCTCGGAGGCAGCATGACGGAGACGACACGGATCACGGTCGCGCGCGGGGACGGCATCGGTCCCGAGATCATGGAAGCGACCCTGCGGATTCTCGACGCCGCGGGGGCAGGGCTGGGCATCGACGAAATCCACATCGGCGAGCGGATGTACCAGGCGGGTCACACCTCGGGCATCCCGGCCGACGCGTGGGCCACCATCCGCCGCAACAGCGTGCTCCTCAAGAGCCCGATCACCACCCCGCAGGGCGGCGGCTACAAGAGCCTGAACGTGACGTTGCGCAAGGCGCTGAACCTGTTTGCCAACGTCCGGCCGACCCGCGCCTACACGCCGTTCGTCGCCTCGCCGCACCCCGGCATCGACCTCGTCATCATCCGCGAGAACGAGGAGGACCTCTACGCCGGCATCGAGCACCAGCAGACGGCCGACGTCACGCAGGTCCTCAAGCTGGTCACCCGGTCCGGCTCGGAGCGGATCGTGCGCTACGCCTTCGAGTACGCCCGGGCCTACGGCCGTCGGCGCGTCACCTGCATGACCAAGGACAACATCATGAAGATCACCGATGGCCTGTTCCATCGGGTCTTCGACGAGGTGGCGGCCGAGTACCCCGACATCGCCGCCGACCATCAGATCATCGACATCGGCGCCGCGCGGCTGGCGTCGCAGCCGGAGACCTTCGACGTCATCGTGACGCTGAACCTCTACGGCGACATCATCTCGGACATCGCCGCGCTGGTCGCCGGATCGGTCGGCCTGGCCGGCTCGGCCAACATCGGCACGACGACGGCGATGTTCGAGGCCGTGCACGGGTCGGCGCCGGACATCGCCGGCAAGGGCATCGCCAATCCCTCGGGCCTGCTGCTGGCCGCCACCCAGATGCTGGTGCATCTCGGTCAGGCGGAGCGGGCCGAGACCATCGCCAACGCGTGGCTGTGCACCCTCGAGAGCGGCCTGCACCCGGCCGACATCTTCCGCAGCGGCGCGAGTCGGCGCCTGGTCGGCACCGAGGCCTTCACCACGGCCGTCATCGAGCGCCTCGGCGAGCAGCCCCGCACGCTCGCGCCCGTCCACTATCGATCGGGCGGCATCTCCGTGGCGGCCGCCCCGGCCCGCACGGTCGACAAGGCGATGGTCGGCGTCGATGTGTTCCTCGACTGGAACGAGGACGGTCGCGATCCGAATCAGCTGGGGCGCCTGGTCGAAGCTGCCGCGCCGCCGTCGTGGCGCCTGAAGATGATCACCAACCGCGGCGTCAAGGTCTATCCCGACGGCATCCCGGAGACCTACTGCACCGACCACTGGCGAGCCCGCTGCGTGCCGAGCGAAGACGGCGCCGCGGTGTCCTTCGACCACGTGCTGCCGCTGCTGGCCGCCATGCACGGTCATGGCCTGCACGTCATCAAGACCGAGCATCTCTACACGATCGACGGCCGGGCCGGGTACTCGCTCGGACAAGGGGAGTAGACCATGCACACGTTCGCCATCGTCTCGCGCATCGACCATCTGCCGCGCCTGCTCTCCGATCTGGCAGGCCTGCGGCAGGTGCAGCGCACCCGGACGTCGGTGGGTGACCTGATGCTGAACGGCATCTGGATCGAGCATCGTCCCGACGCGGCGCCCGGGGCCGTCAGCGCCGTGCGCGACTGGTTGTCGTCGGGTGTCCTGCAGGTGGCCACACCGCTCGAACTGTCGGGCATCTGGGCGCTCTGCCGCCCGGAGCAGCCCGGCGTCTCCCGCCGCACCCTGCTCGACACCATCGTCGACGCCGTCCGCTGGCGCGGACTGCCGGTCGAGGGCCGCTTCATCCCGGTGTTCCACCAGCACGAGTCGCTGCAGCATCGTCACGCCGAGTGGGAGGCTCTCGCGGCGCGACATCCGGGCGTCGTCATGCCGCCGCTCGAGCAGTCGTCGCGCGGGGTCATCACCTTCATCGACTTCGACCAGGCGGGTGTCCGCGCACCCCACCACGCGGACGCGCCGAGGCGACGACCGAGCGAGGCGGTCACCCCACCCGTGGTGATGTTCCGCCGGCCGTTGCTGCGGCGCAGCGCGCTCGCGCGCGCGCCGAGGTCACTCGGCTGACGGACGTGTCGCCTGGACGCGCCGCACACTGCGAGAGCCGTGCTGCCGACATCTGGCAGACGACTCCGGCATGACCGTTGACGTCGCGGGCCGGGAGCCTGCGGCGTGACGACATGCCGGCCATTGGCCGCGAGGCGGCGCGTTCAGGCGATCACTTCGTCCCAGAGCGCTTCCATCCGTCGCCGCATCGCCGCGTCCGGCAGACGTCCGCGGCAGGCGTGCATGTTCTCCTCGAGGTGCGCCACGCGTGTGGTGCCGGGGATCGCGCACGTCACGGCCGGGTGCGAGACGACGTACTTCAGCAGGAACTGGCTCCAGCTGGTCACGTCGAGATCAGCCGCCCAGGCAGGCAGGGGGCGTTCTGCGAGGCGCGTCAGCAACGTGGCGCGTCCGAGCGGCACATTGGCCATCACCGCCACGCCGCGCTCAGCCGCCACCGGGAGTATCTCCCGCTCCGCGGCCCGATTGCCGATCGAGTAGTCCACCTGCACGAAGTCGATCGGCAGCCGCCGCATCGTCTCGGCCACGAGTCCGTGCTGCTGAGGATTGAACGTCGTCAGCCCGATGTAGCGGATGCGCCCGGCTCGCTTCCACTCCTGGAGCAGGGGCATCAGTTCGTCGGTGCCGTGCATGTTGTGCACCTGCAGCAGGTCGATGCGGTCGGTTCGCAAGCGTAGGAGGGAGCGCTCGACGCTCTCACGGCCGCCGATCCCATCGCGCCCGGGACGCGTGACACCTGGGGGTGGGCCGGGGAGCGGCGTGGTCGCCGGCGTCAGTGGTGCGCCTGGCGCCGGAGTCGCGGGTGGGCCGCTGACGACCGTGCCGCCGCGATCGAACTTGGTCGCCAGGAACATGCGGTCACGCGTGCCGAGCTCGGCGAGGGCACGGCCGATGACGCCCTCGCTCTCGCCGTACCCGGCCGCCGTGTCGATGAGCGTCCCGCCGAGTTCACCGAGGCGCTGCAGCACGGGACGCAACTGCGCGTACTGTGCGTCTCTATACCAGATGGTGCCGAGGCCGATCACGGGCAGTCGCTCCCCGGTCGAGGGAATCGGCTTCGTGATGAGCGGCAGGTCTGCGGCGCGGGCCTGCGTGCGAGGGAACAGCGCGAACGCACCGGCGGCCAGGCCGGTACGCAGGAAGCCGCGGCGCGTGTCGTCAGTCGTGCGTGCTCTGGTCATGGGCCCCACCACCCTCTTGCGCCGCCGTACGCCACGTCGCTGCCCCCGCCCGATGCTCCGCCATGACGGCGGGATCCAGTCGTCGCAGCGCCGCGAGCGGCACCTGCATCCGCATGTTGCGCGCGAGCCGCTCGCGCTGCCGCTCGAGGAAGTCCCAGTAGAGGTGGTTCAGCGGGCACGCACGCGGCCCGGTCGTCCTGGCGGGATCGTAGGCGCAGCCGGCACAGAGCGACGGCCCCATGCGCTGGATGTACTTGCCCGACGACACGTAGGGCTTGCTGCCGAGGCGTCCGCCGTCGGCATAGGTCGCCATGCCGACCACGTTCGGTGTGACGACCCATTCGTAGGCATCCAGATACGCGACCCAGAACCAGTGGTTCAGCGCGTGCGGGTCGACGCCGAGCAGCGTCGCGATGTTGGAGAGCACCATCAACCGCGTGATGTGATGGCTGTAGCCGGTGGCGAGCACCTGGGCGACGGTGGTATCGAGGCAGTGCAGGCCCGAGCGCTCGCCCCAGTACCACGATGGCAGTGGCAGCGTCGCGTCGAGCGCGTTGGTCGTCGCATAGAGCGTCCGGTCTTCCTCGTAGACGTGGCGGACGAACTCGCGCCACCCCAGGATCTGCCGGATGAACCCCTCTGCCGAGGCCAGGGGCACCGCGCCGGCGCGGTACGACGCGTCGGCCCGCTGGCAGAGCCCGAGGGGATCGAGCAGCCCGAGATTCAGCGCCGGTGACAGGCGCGAGTGGAACAGGTCCGGCTCGTCGACCACCATGGCGTCCTCGAAGGGCCCGAACGATGCGAGCCGATGCGCGAAGAAGTCGTCGGCCGCGCGCAGGGCGTCCGCCGCGGTGACGGGTTCGGCAAAGCCGTCGACCGTGCCGAGCGACTGCGGGTACCGGGTGCGCACGAGGTCCATGACCTCACGGGTGATCGCATCGGGCGCCCACGACGGCATCGGCGGCACGGGTGGCGTGCCCTTCCACGGCTTCCGGTTCTCCGCGTCGTAGTTCCACGACCCTCCGACGGGCTCCGCCTCGTCCATCAGCAGGCCGGTGGCCTTGCGGGCCGCGCGGTAGAACGTCTCGAGCCGGCGGCCACCCGGCCGCGGAAAGACCCGACGATAGAAGGCCGCGTCGGTCAGGAAGAGCGAGTTGGGATGCTGCACGACCCAGGGCAGTGCGGCGATCGGCTCGCGCACCTCCGCCTCCGCGGGCGCCAGCATCTCGACGCGTGCGATGCCATGACGGTCGCGGATCTCCTGCAGGGCCTCGTCGTACCACGCCTCCGAGACGTGATAGCGGACCGGGTGGCCCGCGCGTCCACGCGCGTCGGCGTCGTGCCGCATCGCACTCAGCAGCAGCACCAGCTTCTTCGCGTGGTAGGCGCGCCGCGCCGGCTTGGCTGACGTCTCGATGTACAGGACGCCGGTGTCGGCCGCGAGCCCGGTCAGCAACGGATGCGGTGGGCGCAGCTGGTCGTACAGCACCAGCACCCAGCGGCGCGGCGGCCGCGCCGGGTCGGGTGCGTACTGGCGGATCGATCGCAAGAAGGGCACGGGTGACGTCGACACGCCCCGGCTAGGACGCGGTCCCACCGGTCGGCGTCCCGCGCGTTGCCTGGGACCAATCGTGCTCCAGATCCGTGATGTCTGCACTACTCTGGACGCGCGTCGCCAGCGCGTAGCTCAGGAGTCGTACATGTGTCGATTCGAAGGGGTCGTGCCGGCCGCGGCGGGACTCGTGTGTCTGCTGGCCCTTGATGTCGGAACAACACTGGCGCAGCCTGCGGCACCCCGTGTGACGCTGGGAGCCCAGGTCCAGGTGTTGACGCTGGAGAACTCGGACGCGAACGTGGGGCTCGGGGGCCGCGTCACGGTCGACGTGACCCGGTGGCTGAGCGTCGAAGGCGAGTACCAGTTCATCCCGCGGGACCAACTCGAGGTGACCGACGGGGCCATCGACGGGCAGAGGCTCGGCATTCGCTATCACCGACGACGGTCAACGGCACTGGCGGGCATCAAGGCCGGGTACCGTGGTCAACGCGTCGGGGTGTTCGGCAAGGTGCGGCCCGGTGTCACTCGACTGACCGATCGTGGCGTCGAGTGCCTGGGCGATGTGTGCATTGCGGCCCTGCTGGCGGTGCCCCAGTACCGCAATGAGTTCGCCCTCGACGTCGGCGGTGTCGTGGAGGTCTACGCCTCACCGCGATGGCTCGCACGCGTCGACGTCGGCAGTCTGATCGTCAGGCATCGCAGCACGGCGCCCCCATGCCCCGTCGGCGACTGCACGTCGTCGAACCTGGCTGTCTCAGCGGGTGTCGGCGTGCGCTTCTGACCGCTGGCGGTGGTCGTTGCCGCGCACGACCGCCGCCAGCCACCGCTCGCGGCGACGCGTCCGACCGGTCGACGGGCCCTCGGCGCGGTCAGCGGGACCGACGCGGCGCGGCCACCGGTGCCCCGACGCGAGGCCAGCCGTCCTCGGTCCACGTGAGTGGTCGCACCTGCAGGATGCGCTGGGCCTCGAGATGCTGGACGTCGTAGGTGTGATGGAGCAGGTACTGTCCGGCGCGGCTCTCGAGCACGCCGTTGTGTCCGGGGCCGCGCCAGCGCTCGTCGCCTTCGAGCACCAGCGTGCCTCCGCCGTCGAGCATCCGCTTTCCCGCGGCGTCGAGGTACGGACCCGTCGCCGAGCGGCTGCGGCCCACCATCACCTTGTAGGTGCTCTTCGCGCCATCGCAGCAGCCGTCCCACGAGACGAAGAGGTAGTAGTAGCCGCCACGGAACAGCACGTACGGCGCCTCGATGGCGTGCGACGTCGTGTCGGGTCGGGCAGCCACCGGCTGGATGGCCGCACCAGGCCTCGGCTTGCCCGTGGCCGCATCGACCTCGACCATCTTCAGCCCGGTCCAGTGCGAGCCCCAGAACAGGAGCCAGCGCCCCTGCTGATCCACCAGCAGCGCGGGGTCGATGGCGTTGAAGTCGGATGTCTCTGCCGACGACTCGACGACCTTGCCGCGATCCTCCCACCTGTAGTCGGGACTGGCGGGGTCGAGGGCCCGGTTGACGGCCAGGCCGATCACCGAGCGCTGACTGCCGAACGTCGAGATGCTGTAGTACAGGTGGTAGAGCCCGCCGTGGTAGCTGAGATCGGGAGCCCAGATGCCCTCGGTGCCGGGAATCTCGCGCTTGGCCCACGCCGGCACGGCCTCGTCGAACACGCGCCCGACGGACTCCCACCGCACCAGGTCGGTGCTCCGCAACAGCTGCACCCCGCGCCCCGTGGCGGCGACGTAGTAGACGGTCTCGCCAGCGGCGTTCGTGGTCGCCACGCCCGTGGGATCGGGAGCGCCCGTCAGCAGACCCTCACGCGGCTGCGCGTGGGCGATGGTGGAGAGCCCGAGGAGCACGACCAGCGTCGAGAGGCGATGTGACAGCTGAGACATGGGGAACAGGCACCTTTCCGTGGTCATGACGCGAGGTGGCGTCGGGCTCAGCGCGGCCCACTCGCGGTGAACAGCACGACGTTGCCGGTCGACGCTCCCGAGCACACGATGTCGGGGCGACCGTCGGCCGTGAGATCGGCGACCTTGCAGTCGGCGCCGGCCACCGTGTCCTGGCTCAGCACCGTGGGTGTCCACCGCGTCCCTGTCGCATCGGTGGCGCGATACACGGAGACGCGCGGGTTCTTGCCCCGAAAGCTGGCGACGACCTCGTCATTGCCATCACCATCGAGATCAGCGACGGCGAGTGCGTGGCCGTTGCTCATCGCGCGCTCGATGACCAGCCGTTCCCATCCGGCCGGCCGATCCAGATAGATGGCCACCAGGTTGCCGTGGAAGGGCTCGATGGTGGCGAGGAAGCGGCGCGCGCCGAGCCGACCGACCTTGACCTCGCTCGTCCCGCAGCGCGGACACGGCTCGAGGTTGCCGGACGTGATCGGCACGTGCGTCCACTCGCCTTCCTTCGGCACGAGGCGCTGCACGCCGTCGAAGCTCGCCGTCAGCATCTGCCATCGGCCGGGTGTCCACTCGACCGGATGGATGCTGTGGACGATCCCGGTGAGCGTCGACGAGATGCGCTGCCGGGTCCACGTGCCCGGGCGGTAGGCAAAGATCGGCGTGCGGCCCCCGTACGTCGGCGCCAGCACTCCCGCCCCGGCAAACGGGGCCACGAGCAGCCACGGCGCCTTGCCACTCTCTACGCGCATCCACCGCACCCGATGCGCCGTCGGCACCGTGTCGATCGGCCGCACGGTCCACGGCTGCCGCGGGTCCTCGCCGTGGGTGAGGAGCACGACCTGACCCACGCTCCGTGCCGGCACCGTCTCGAAGTGGTGCGCCATCGCGATCTCGGGGATGCCGTCGCCGTCGAGATCGTGGGTGTCGAGGTTGATGACGCGCGGCACCGCCGTCGCCAGCACGTGCCGCTCCCACGTCGGGTTCTCGTACCAGGCGAGATCCTGCGCGCGCTCGTCGACCACGATGACGTCGAGTCGCGTGTCGCGATTCAGATCGGCGAGCACGAGCTGATACCCCAGGCCGAGCCCCGAGACGAGCGTCGTCGCCGTGAAGCCGGACGCGGGCGGTGGGGGCGGTGTCGCCGGCGCGGCAGGGGCCGGCGGTTGCAGCGACAGCAGCAGGACCAGGAGCACCGGGAGCATGTCGTGGCCAGTCTACCTGCCTCCCGTGCGAGTCGACCTGCGCGGGCGGCCGACAGAGCGGCTATCCTTGCACCCGCGGCCCTGCTGCCGCGCCCGACCATGACCCGCCCCTCGTCTCGCTGCCCCCCCAGACTCCGTCGCGCGTCGTGCTGAGCCCGCGCGCATCGACGGCGACGCGCCTGACCCTCTGCGCGCTGCTGGTTCTGTTGCTCCCCGTCACATCGCGCGCCCAGGACGACGATCGTCCGGACCTGCCGACGCCGGATCAGCTCAACGTCCACATCATCCCCGGGGGGGAGACCGTCGAGGTCGACGGCGTGCTCGACGAGGCTGTGTGGCAGCAGGCCCAGCCGGCGACGCGGTTCTGGCAGTACGCGCCCCTCGACCGCGTCGCGGCCACCGAGGGGACCGAAGTCCGCGTCGTGCAGGACGCGCAGGCGCTCTACTTCGGCGTCACCTGTCACGACGCCAATCCGAAGGGCATCATCGCGCTCGACATGCGTCGCGACGCGCCGCTGTCCAACGACGACTACATCGGGATCTATCTCGACACCTACCACGACCACCGCAACTTCTACTACTTCTCGACCAACTCCCTCGGCACCCGGCGCGACGGCATCGTCACCGACGCGCGGTCGTACAACACGGCGTGGAACGGCATCTGGCAGGTGCGCACGCAGGTGACCGCCGATGGCTGGACCGCAGAGTTCCGCATCCCGTTCGCGACGCTGCGCTTTGGCGGCGAGCAGCCGATGACGTGGGGCCTGCAGCTCAGTCGCGCCATCCGGCGCAAGCAGGAGTCCGACTACTGGGCCCCGATCCCGCGATGGCTGGGCGGGCGTGCGACGTGGCGGGCCGAGCGCTTCGGGCAGTTGATCGGCATCCGCACCGATGCCGCCTACGCCAAGTGGGAGGCCGAACCGTACATGCTCGCCGGCGGACGACGCAGCTACCGGCCCGGATCGTCCGACCCGCGCTTCAACGTCGGTGGCGACATCCTGTACGACTTCACGCCGAACCTCCGTGGCACCGTCTCGGTGCGCACCGACTTCGCGCAGGTCGAGGCCGATCAGGAGGTGATCAACTTCACGCGCTTCCCGCTGTTCTTCCCCGAGCGGCGCGACTTCTTCCTGGAGGATGCCGGGCTCTTCACCGTCGGTCTCGAGCAGGAGACGATGATGTTCTACAGCCGGCGCATCGGCCTGGCTGAGGGGCAGCAGGTGCCGATTCTCGCGGCGGGCAAGCTGTCGGGGCGCGTGGGGGAGTACACGGTCGGCGTGATGAATGTGCAGACCGAACGCGCCGAGTTGCCGATTCCCGGTGGGCCATCCGTCACGGCGCCCTCGACCAACCACAGCGTGCTGCGCGTCAAGCGCAACCTGTTCACCAACAGCAGCATCGGCGCCATCGTCACCAATACGCAGCGCAGCGAGCACGACTTCAGTCGTC
>NZ_JALHPM010000091.1:0-26549 GCF_022842525.1 Luteitalea sp. | reverse complement strand
CCGAAGGCGCGCGGCCGGCTGCGCGCCGGCCGGCACGCCGAGGCCCGCCACCACGAGGGCGGCGAGGACGCCGGCCCGCACGATGCGTCGCACGCTCACCAGGATCGGAACCAGGGGCGGGCGACCTCGCCCATGAACGGCCAGGGAATCGCGGCCAGGATGATCAGCAGCGAGACGCCCCCGAAGATCAGCGAGGTGCGGGCCGCGCGGGCCGCGTCGATGGCCTTGCGCGCACGCACGGCGCCCATCTGCGCCACGACGAGCGCCACGATCATCATCGTGGTGTGCTCGACGATGAAGAAGCGCATCGGACGGACTTTCATGGCCGTGCCCATGTCGGCCCACGAGGCGAGCGCCAGCGGGCTGATGAACAGGAGCACGACCCCCAGCAGGAACTGGAGGTGCAGCCCGCCCATGTAGACGCGCCAGGGCCCGCGGACCGGCGACGTCTCGGCAGAGCTGGTGCGGCCGAGGGACGTCGCGGCAGCCAGAAGGAGCCACAGGGCGCCGAACAGGACGATCCAGCGGGTCAGACCGTGAAGGGAGAGAATCAGCGGGTAGATGGCGGCCATGCTGTCCGCATGGTACGTCACGACCGTGGGTGCCGTAAGATCCCCCTGCCCTGCCTATGCTCGAACGTCTCGTCTCGACCATCGGCGAAGGTCTCGTCGCCCTCGACCCGCACCTGCGGTACGGCTTCATCAACGACGCGGCCGAACGGCTGCTGGGTCTGTCGCGCCAGGAGGCCCTCGGACGCACGCTGCGCGAGGTGCTGCCCGAGCCGTTGCTCGGCCAGTTGCTGCCGCACGTGCAGGCGGCCCTGGCCACGGGCCAGCCCGTCACCTGCGAGACCCACATCCCGCACCCCGAGCGCTGGGTGGAGCACCGCCTGCGGCCCTGGGATGGCGGGGTGACCATCCTCTCGCTCGACGTGACCGAGCGTCGCCGCGCCGATGACGGCCTGCGTCGGCGCGAGGCGATGCAGGCCCTGCGCGAGAGCCGGGACGTCCTGGCGCTGGCCATGCGCGGCGGACGCATGGGCGCATGGTCACGCAACCTCTCCACCAACGTGGTCTGGTGGAGCCGCGAACTCGAGGAGCTCTTCGGCTTGCCGCCCGGCGGCTTCGAGGGCACCGAGGCCGGCTTCTTCGAATTCGTCCATTCCGAGGATCGCCCGCACGTCGAGGCCGCCGTCGCCGAAGCCATCCGCACGGACACGGACTACGTGGTCGAGTTCCGCTTCCGCCACGGCGAGGGGCGCTGGCGCTGGATGGACGGACGCGGGCGCGCCGTGTACGAGAAGGACGGCACCCCCCTCTGGCTCTATGGGCTCGGCATCGACATCACCGAACGCAAGGAGGCCGAGGCCGCCCTCGACGCGGCCCGCGCGGCCGCCGATGCCGACGCCGAGCGGCTGCATCTGGCGATGGCCGTGGCGCGACTCGGCGACTGGAGCTGGGATACGCGGACGGATCTGATTACCTACTCGGCACGCGCCGCCGAGATCTTCGGCGTCGATCCGACCTGCGCCATGACCTGGGCGGAGGTCCGCGAACGCATCCACCCGGACGACCGGGACCGTGCCCGCCTGGCCGTCGAGGTCGCCGTCGAGACGCACGGCGACTACGCCATGGAGTACCGCATCATGCGGCACGGGCGCGAGCGCTGGATCTCGGCCCGCGGCCGGCCGCGCTACGACGCCACCGGGGCGCCGATCGGCATGCAGGGTGTGGTGCAGGACGTCAGCCACGACCGCCTGCTCGTCCACCTCGACGATGCGGTGCGGGGCCTGACGGCGGCCGAGGACATCACGTCGACCGCCGCGCGCATGCTCGGCGAACACCTGGGAGCCGACCGCTGCGCCTACGCCACCGTGGATGGCGACGGTGCCCTGGCCGTCACCGGCAACTACGTGCACGGCATCCACAGCCTGGTGGGTCGCCATCGTCTCTCGAGCGTCGGAGCACACGTCGCTCGCCTCCTGGAGACCGGCGCGGTGGTGACCGTGGACGACACCCAGGCCGACGGCCGCCTCACCAGCGAGGAGAGCGACACCTACGCCTCGGCCTCGATTCGGGCCTTCATCGCCGCGCCCATCCTGAAGGGCGGGCGACTGGAAGCCGGCATGGCGGTGCACTGCGCGCAGCCCCGGGCCTGGCACTCGCACGAAGTCGCCCTGGTCCAGCAGGTGGCGAGTCGCTGCTGGGAGTCCATCCAGCGTTCGCGCGTCGAGGAAGAACGCGCCGCACTGCTGGCCCGTGAGCGCCTGGCGCGACTCGAGGCCGAACAGCAGAACCGCCGACTGGCCCAGTTGTCCGAGGCCGCCGAGGCCGCCAACCGCGCCAAGGACGAATTCATGGCGATGCTCGGCCACGAACTCAGGAACCCGCTGGCGCCGATCCTGACCGGCCTGCAGCTGATGCGACTGCGGGGCGACACGGGGTCGGACCGCGAGCGCATCGTCATCGAGCGGCAGGTCCGCCACCTGACACGCCTCGTGGACGACCTGCTCGACGTCTCGCGCATCACGCGCGGACAGGTCGAACTGAAGCTCGCGCCGGTGGAGACGGCCGAGGTCATCGCCAGGGCCATCGAGATCGCGAGCCCCCTGCTCGAGGCGCGCACGCACACGCTGACGATCGACGTGCCGCGCGCCGGCCTGCCGATCCTGGTGGACCCGGCGCGGCTCAGTCAGGTCGTGGCGAACCTGCTGACCAATGCGGCCCGCTATACCCCGCACGGGGGCGCCATCACGGTGACGGCCGGGCGCGACGGCGATTTCGTCGAGGTGCGCGTGCGCGACACGGGCATCGGCATCGCGCCAGAGATGCTGCCGACGGTCTTCGATCTGTTCGTGCAGGGGCGGCAGGCCAGCAACCGCGCCGAGGGTGGTCTGGGCCTCGGCCTCGCCATCGTGCGCAACCTCGTCGAACGTCATGGCGGCCGCGTCGAGGCCCACAGCGACGGCATCGGCTGCGGCAGCGAGTTCGCCGTGTGGGTGCCGCGGGCGCCGATCCTGGCCCGCCACGAACAGCCCCTGCGGTCCCGCACCACCGAGGTCCCGAGCCTGCCGCTGCCGCACGCCCAGCGCGTGCTCATCGTGGACGACAACGAGGACGCCGCCGACATGCTGGCGCACGTGCTCGCGTCGCGTGGACACCAGACGCGCGTGGCGCACGACGGCGTGGAAGCCCTGCGTGCCTGCGAGGAGTTCCAGCCCCAGACGGCCCTGCTCGATCTCGGCCTGCCGGTGATGGATGGCTACGAACTCGCCAGCCGCCTGCGGGCCCTGCCGGGCCTGGAGGACATCCGGCTGATCGCCATCACCGGGTACGGGCAGGAGTCCGACCGTCGCCGCACCAGTGACGCCGGCTTTCAGCACCACCTGGTCAAGCCCGTGGACATCTCGCTCATCGAGGGATTGTTGACGTGAGCACCTGGGTCGGCTTGCTGCGCGGCATCAACGTCGGCAAGGCGAAGCGCCTGGCCATGGCCGACCTGCGGGCACTGGTCGAGGAGGCCGGATTCACCGGCGCACGCACGCTGCTCAACAGCGGCAACGTGGTCTTCGATGGCACGCACACCACGGCGGCGCGCGTGGCGACGCGGCTCGAAGCGGCCATCGAAGCACGCGCCGGGTTCGCGGTGCACGTCGTCGTGCTGGCGGCCGAGGACCTGAATCTCGTGGTGCGGGAGCAGACGCTGACCCAGGCCGACAACCCGTCGCGGCTGATGGTCACCTTCCTGCAGGACCCGGGCCGTCTGGAGGCCGTGCGCGCCCTGGCGTCGCGCGACTGGACGCCGGAGGCGGTCTCGATCGGCACGCGCGCCGCCTACGTCTGGTGTCCGGCCAGCGTGCTCGAGAGCCCCGCCTTCGAGGCCGTCAGCGTCGGCCTCGGCACACACATCACCACGCGCAACTGGGCCACCGTCCAGAAACTGCACGCGATGCTGGGCGACCGGTAACCGCGGGACTCGTCCCGCGGTCGCGCGAGGGACGCCTCGCCGAGGCGTCCGCCCGCTACGTTCCCAGCATCGTCCTGACGACGTCGGCGGCGCTGTAGCCCTCGGCATCCGGCGCCAGGAACTGCCCCACTTCGAGCAACGCGTCGCCCGACGTGACGATGCCGGCCTCGACGTGCTTGCCGGCGCGAATCTGCGGGAAGCCGGCCGTCGCCATCAGCGCGTTGCAGATGCACTTGCGCCCGACGGTGTCGGCCTGTTCGCCACCCTTGTCGAGGAACAGCGACACGGGTTCGGCGGCACATCGATACCCGATGGTGCCGTCCTCTTCGCGGTACGACTCGCGCAGGTAGCCGAGATCGCAGATGCGCGGGCGCGAGGTGTAGATCTCCTCGAGGGCGACGGTGCCCGGCAGATTGGCGACCTTGAACGGGAAACCGGTCGGTGACGCGAGTGGATCCGTCTTGACGCGGGTGACGGCCTCCTTGACGTACGTCAGCAGGGCGGAGCGGTAGTCCGGCCGCAGGCCCGAGTCGTCGCAGAGCGCGAAGGCGGTGCCCATCTGGATGCCGGTCGCGCCCTCGGCCTGGGCCGCCAGCAGGCCGTCGCGCGTGCCGTAGCCGCCCGCCAGCCAGAACGGCACGCCGAACTCGCGGAACGCGGCGAGGTCGACGCGATCGCGCTCGCCGTAGATGGGTTCGCCCTCGGGCGTCAGTTGCAGCTTGCCGCGGGGTGGCGCGTTGTGTCCGCCCGCCGTGGGCCCCTCGATGATGAAGCCGTTGACCACGCCATTGGCCTTGCGCAGCAGCGTCAGCGCCAGCGTCGACGATCCCACGATGGCGAAGAAACCCGGGCGCTTCAGCGACGGCCGCCGGTCGCCCATGATCTCGGCCGGGTCGAAGCGAATCAGCGTGTCGTCGCCGGGCATGCTGCCGATGACGGCCAGCGGATACGTGGCGGGTTGATTGGCCGCGAGCGCGTCGATGGCGCCAGGAATCTTCAGCGGGATGCCCGCGCCCATCAGGATGTAGTCGACCCCCGCCAGCAGGGCCCCGTAGATCGACACGAGGTGCGGGAACTGGATCTTCTCGAGGAAGTTGATGCCGACCGGGTTGTCGTGCTCCTGCCGCGCCAGCCACACCTCGACGAAGTTGGCCACGACGCACAGCGCACGCAACTCGGGCGTGCCCTCGCGGGTGTGCATCGGCAGCTTCGCGTAGGACTGCTTCTCGTCCTTGCCGCCCTCGATGTAGTACTGCTGCCAGACACGCTCGGCCACCGCCGGCACGGGAAAGGCGTCGAGGGCCTGACGCATGTGGCCGCCCGGGTCACCGTCCTGGAGTCGTCGGACGAGCACTTGATCGAGCGCGGTGCCCGACACGACGCCGAGCGCACCCGCCTTCGAGGCGGCACGTGCGAGATGCCAGTCGGAAATGGCGACACCCATGCCGCCCTGGATGATGGTCGGAAGCATCACGTATCTTTCATGCGCCCGAGACATGCGGAAGGCGGGCGCTGCTGATAGAGTCCCTCGCAGATGCCGTTGCCAGCGCCTGCGCCTGCAGCCGCGCGACGCACCTCATGGGTGCGCCGTGCCCTGTTCCAGGTCCACCTGTGGACGGGACTCGCGCTCGGCCTGTACGCCCTGGCCATCAGCGTGAGCGGCTCGCTCCTAGTCTACTCGCCTGTTCTCGGGGAGTGGACCCATCGTGACCTGCGTGCGGTCCCGCTCGAGATGGTCGAGGGCCGCGTGGTCGTGACGCCTGCCGAGGCCGTCGCGCGCGTCGCGGCGGCACTGCCAGGGCGGCCGCTCCTGAACGTCCAGGTGGCCGCCGCACCGCACCGGGCCCACGTCGTCGGCCTCCTCGAGCAGTCGCAGTATCAGGTCGCCTTCGTGCATCCGGTGACCGGGGCCGTCTCGGCCCCCGTGCATGGCCGCGGCGCCGTGCTGGGCTGGCTGGATCGCCTGCACTCCAACTTCTTCTCCGGCAGGCCCGGACGCGTGGCCAACGGGATCGGGGCGCTGCTGCTGGTGCTGCTGTCGGTGACCGGGATCGTGATCTGGTGGCCGGGTCGGGCTGGCGTGGGGCGGGCCCTGCGCGTCGACTGGCGGGCGGGCTGGAAGCGTGTGGTGTTCGACCTGCACCACGCGCTCGGCGCCTGGCTGCTGGTGCCGGTGCTGGTCCTCTCGCTCACGGGCGCGTACTTCACCTGGCCGCAGATCACCCGCGACCTGATCTCGCGCGTCTCGCCGGTCACGCGGGCCGCCGCGCCGCGCAGCCGCGCCGCGGACGACGGGTCGCCCGTGGTCAGCCTCGACACGGTCATCGCCCGCGTGCGACAGGCCAATCCGGCGGACACCGCGCTGCGGGTGGATCTCCCCGGGGGGCCCACCTCGCCGTATCTCCTCGTCTCGAGTGCACACGCCGACGCGGGTCCGCGTCAGTCGACGATGACGTTCGTGGACCGGTACTCGGGCGAGACGCTGGAAGTGCGACACGGCAGCCAGGCCCGCACCTGGGGCGACACCCTCGTCGCCTGGTTGCCGCCGCTGCACAGCGGACACTTCGGCGGCCCGGTAGTGCACGCGATCTGGGCCGTGCTGGGCCTCGCGCCGGCCGTGCTGTTCTGTACGGGGTTCCTGATGTGGTGGAACCGCGTCGTGGTCCCGCGCCGCCGACGCGGCCGCAGGCGCTGACGCGGTGCTTGACGACCCGCCGGCGGGGCCGTGTATACTCGGTGGGTTGTCGCGAGCACGTAGCGCGCCGACGGGCGTTCGACCTGCTGCAGCCTGGGCGGTCTCGAGCGCCGGCACGGCTGGATGGAGAGGGCGGTTAGCTCAGTTGGTAGAGCACCGGTCTTACACACCGGCTGTCACAGGTTCGAGTCCTGTACCGCCCACCAGCCTTGGCGCTGGGGGCACGTGGTCGCGGAGGCTGGCAAGCCCCGCCTCACGCGCGCGGCAGGTCAGCGCAGTCCAGCGACACGAACACCACACATTGCGGGGTCGTAGCTCAGTCGGTTAGAGCGCCGGCCTGTCACGCCGGAGGCCGCGGGTTCGAGCCCCGTCGACCCCGCCACTCCCGCAAGATTTCGTTTCATCATGCGTCGACCTGAAGGTCGACGCCTACAGTCGATCTGACGATGGAGAGAGCCTCCAGTCTGACGGCACGGTGTCGCCCTGCAGTGACGACGTGTGGCGGTGCGCGACGGCTCCGCTGACGGCCGTAGCCGTCGACCTTCAGGTCGACGGTCCCCTTCCAGTTCGTTGCCTGCGATCGCGCACGCCGCGCGTCGATCTGAGCGTTCGCGTCGATGTAAACATCGACGCCTACAGTCGTCCTGACGATGGAGAGAGCCTCCAGTCAGAGGGCACTGCAGCGACGACGCGTGGCGGTGCGCGACGGCTCCGCTGACGACTGTAGCCGTCGACCTTTAGGTCGACGGGCGCTCTCCCCCCTCCCCAGCACGACGAAGGCCGGGCGCCCGCGAGTGCGAGCGACCGGCCTGGGGTCCTTCCCGTCCGGTGTCCTGACGAAGGCCGAAGGCCGATGGCCCAGGGCCGACGTTCGACTAGAACTCGTAACGGAGGTTCAACTGCATGCAGCGGTTGGCCGCGCCGTCGCAGCCGGCGAGCGTGCCGTTGTAGCGGCCGAACGTGGCAGCGATATCTGGGAACATGTCGAGCGTGGCCGTGTCGAACCGCACGCTGTTGGTGAGGTTGAACACGTCCCAGCGGAACATCAGCCGGTGGCCGAACGGCATGCGGAAGGTCTTGCCGATGCTGGCGTCGATGCCGAAGTAGCCGTCGCCGCGGAACAGGTTGCGGGTACCCGACTGGCCGGGCGTCGCGCGCTGGAAGAACGAGAGCGCCTCGGTGGCGTTCTCCCACGGGCTCGGCTGACCACCCACAGCGTTGGGCGTCGTCGCCTGCGGCGGCAGGCGGTTCGGGTCGGCGAGGACCGCGTTGCCCTGGATGTTCCAGTTGGTCGCCCAGCACGAGCGGCAGTTGTAGACGTTGAACGGGAAGCCGCTCGTCTGGCGGTAGATGCCGGCCAGCGACCAGTCGCCGATGAGGGCGTTCACGAAGCCATTGGCGTTGGCGCCCCACTTCTTGCCCTGGCCGAACGGCAGTTCGTACAGCGCGTTGACGTTGATCTGGTGACGGACGTCGAAGTCGGCGAACGAGTACTGCTGATCCGGGTCCCACGAGTTGACGAGGAAGCCCGAGTAGCCGCCAGCGGCGAAGTTGCCGAACGACGCACCGCGCTCGACCGACGAGCCGTGGTCCTTGGCGACGGCGAACGTGTAATTGAAGTCGAACTGGTAGCCGTCCGACAGCCGCCGGCGCAGCGACAGCTGCATCGAGTTGTAGCCCGAACGCGCCAGCGAGCTCTGGACCGCCAGCGAGTCGTACTGCTGGTTGAAGAACGAGAAGCGCCCGGTGCTGGCGCAGGCCGGGAAGCAGAACTGGTCGGCCTCCCAGAGGGCGGTGATCCAGTCGGGTCCGTTGGACATGAACGCCGCCGCCATCGCCTGCGTGGCCGTCTGGGTCGCGGTGGCCGCGCCCGGGAACATGTTCTCCCAGTAGGGGATCGGCGCCACGTTGGCAGCGCCGACGGCACGCGCCTGCGTGATCATCTCGTTGGCGGCCGTGAAGTAGTCGACACCGGACCGCGGGTCGACCAGGTTCGACGGCATGGCCGCATCGCGACGGATCAGCAGGTTGCGGCCCTGCCGACCGACGTAGGCGACGTCGACCGAGTAGTTGCGGCCGAGGTCACGGCTGAACGTCAGGTTGTAGGCGTGCGAGTACGGCGTGTCGAGGTTCTGGTCGATCGCCGAGGTGATCGTGCCCGAGCGGGTCGGCGGCGTGGCCGGGAACGTCGCCGGCGGGGCGGCCGGGTACGTCGCAGGAATGACGTTGATGCCCCGGAAGCGAATGGCCGGATTGGTCTCGTTGTTGGTGTTGACCGGGCTGCTCAGCACGGTGGCCAGACCGAACGACCCGACGTTGTTGAACTGCGTCGCCAGGCCCGAGCCGATGCGGTCGTAGACCAGGAAGTAGCCGCCGCGGATCGACGTCTTCGGATTCAGCGTCCAGGCGAAGCTGACGCGGGGCGCGAAGTTGTTCTTGTCGTACTTGTACCACTCGGGCGCGTCGTTGGCCTTGCCGCCCGGGACGAACGAGATCAGCGCGTCCTGGCTCGACGGGATGCCCGCCTGCATGTTGGCCTCGCGACGCGCCACCCAGTCACCCATGTTGACGTTGGGCACGACCTGCTGGCCGCGGCCCTCGTACACCGGCGGGAAGAGGCTGTAGCGCAGACCACCGGTGAGGGTGAAGTTGTCGCTGACGCGCCACTGGTCCTGGACGTAGAACTCGTACTCGTTGGCCACGTACAGACGCGGCAACGGCTGCCCCTCCGGGATGACCTGGCCATCGATGGTGTAGTTGTAGCGCGCCGTCGTCTGCGTGATGGCACCGAGCATGTTGATGAAGCTGTCGGCGTAGGTGGCCTGCCCTGCGGTGGCCACCGCCGGCAGCCCCGAGCAGTCGGCCGGTGCCGGGCAGACGCCGCCCGGCATGTAGCGACGGCCGACGCCGGTCACCCACGACCCATTGGCCGTGCCGCCGAAGAACGAGCTTGCATTGGTGAAGGTGTCGTTGCGCAGGAAGCGCAGGTTGGTGCCGACCTTCAGCGTGTGGTTGCCCTTGATCCACGAGAAGTCGTTGGTGATGTTCCAGGTACCGAGTTCACGGCCGTTGGTCGACGTCAGCGCGTCGAAGTTGTCCATGAAGCGGAAGATCGTCGCGCTCTGCGTCTGCAGGCCAATGGTCGCATCGTCGATCTTGGTGTACCCGGCGCGGAACGTGTTGACCATGTTCGAGCCGAGCACCCAGTCGTGGCCGGTGGCAAAGCCCCAGTTCTTGACCTCGCGCGTCGTGTTCGGCGCCAGCCCCGGGAACTGCTGCGTGCCGACGATGGCGTCGCTCTGCGAGTTGAAGCGCGTGAACAACGACTGCGCGCCGGTGATCTTGTAGTCGCCGCGGGCGATGATGGTGTTGAACTCGTTGTCGATGGGCGAGGTGAAGCGGTAGCCCATGATGTTGGCCGCGTCACGACCGTCGAAGTTCGGCAGCGGATACTGCTTCCAGTACTCCGAGGCCAGCGCGCTGGCGCCGATGCCGGCCGGGTCGATGCGGCGGAACTCGGCCGGGTTCATCCCGTAGGACCCCGCCGGGATGTTGTGCGTCGAGGTGAAGCCCTGCACCGGACCGCCGGGACAGGCCGCCGGCACGGCGCAGCGATAGGTCAGCACGCCGTCACGCATCGCCGCCGACGGCACCGCGCGCTCGACGACCGACTCGCGCTTCTCGCGCAGCCCCTCGAAGTTCCCGAAGTAGAACAGCCGGTCCTTGAGGATCGGGCCACCCACCGACCCGCCGTAGATGTTCTTGTTGAGCAGCGGCGGCGTGCTTTCGTTGCCGGCCTTCAGCTGCGAGAGCTTGTTGAAGTACTCGTTGGACGAGAACTGCGTGTCGCGATTGACGTAGTAGCCGGCGCCGCGGATGTTGTTGGTGCCGCTCTTGGTGACCAGCGAGACCTGCGGGCCGGACGAGCGGCCGCCGTCGGCGCCGTACGAGCTGGTGGTGACGCGGAACTCCTGCACCGAGTCGAGCGTCAGGCGCAGCACCGAGGTGAAGGCGTTCTGGTTCTGGCCGTCGTTGACGTCGATGCCGTCGAGGGTGACGTTGCTCTGGTCGGCACGCGCGCCGCTCACCGAGCCATAGCGCGGATCGACCGTCGTCTCGGCATTGTTGCGCGGGATGTACACCACGCCGGTCTGCAGCGAGAGCAGGCCGACCGGGTTGCGCGCTTCGAGCGGCAGCCCCATGATCTGCGCTTCCTTGATCACGTTGCCGAGGCTGGCGTCGGTGGTGTTGATGGCCGGCGCTTCGGCCAGCACCTGCACGCTCTCCTCGATGCCGCCGACGGCCAGGGCGACGTCGAGCCGCTGGGACGAGTCGGTGTTGAGCTGCACCTTGTCGATGACGCTGGTCTTGAACCCCGTCAGCGAGGCCTTGACCGTATAGACGCCCGGCGGCACGGCGATGAACTGGTAGGACCCGTTCTCGTTCGAGACCGCCTCACGCGTCGCGCCCGTCGTCGCGCTCGTGAGGGTGACCGTCGCGCCAGGCACGGTGCTCTTCTGATCGTCGGTAACCACGCCCGACAGCGTCGCCGTACCCGTCTGGGCACTGACCGGCTCGGGGGCTGCACACAACGCAAACGCCGCTAGCAGGCTCATGGTGAGCCTGGAGAGAGAACGCCTCACTATCCACCTCCTGCACTCAGAACTGCAAAAACCCCGTCAACCCCGCCCCTGGGGCGCGTTCACGAGGATTGAAAGCGGGTGCGGCCTCCCAACGAAGGGCGCACCTCAACCGGAATGCCCGCCAGAATGGGCCTGCCTCGACCGAATGTCAAGGAACCCGAAGGCCTATCCTTTTGCTTTGCGGACTAAAGCGAACTGCGGAATGTGCGCATGGGACACGATCCGCCCCTCGGCCTCAGACGCTGGGCGTCCGCACGAGGTTGCGCGCCTCGGGACGGTCCGTGCTGCGGGCTACTGGCTTCGGAGCCAGAGGAACAGGCTGACGAGCATCAGCCCCACCGGCGCCCGGTACTCCTTGTTCCGGATCGCCCGGGCCAGACTGAACTGGCGCGCCACCGAGGGCAGGGCGCCCCCGGCGTACCGATCGTAGGTATCGCCGAACGTCGCCCGGAGATACGCCTCCTCGGTGCGGATCGCCAGCCAGAGCGTGGCCCCGAGGTAGGCCGCGATCAGCAGCGCCACCAACCAGTGGTGCGCCGCCAGCGCCAGGCCGATGCCCATGATCGACGAGCCCAGGTACAGCGGATGGCGGGTGACGCGATACGGCCCCGACGTCGTGACCTCGCGACTCTTCTCGAGGTGCCCCGCCGCCCACACGCGCAGCAGTTGCCCGAGCACCGCGATGGGCAGGCCAATCCGGAGGCTCGCCGGCGTCGGCTGCGCCAGCCACAGGACGAGGCCGGCGGCGGCAAAGCCCAGGGGGACCCGCCACCGCGCCAGCCCGGCGCGGGGCGATGCCGGCGCCGCCACGGACACCCGGCGCATCACGCCGCCTCCAGACGGTCGATGACGGCCGCGGTCACCTGCTCCGCCGTCACGCGCTCCAGGCACCAGGCCGGCGCCGTGCACTGCCGCTTGAACACACACGCACACGCCTCGTGGGCCGACACGACCCGATCCCGCGCCTCCCAGGGGCCGTTCCGTCCCGGGGGCGTCGGCCCGTAAAGGCCGACAATGGGGGTGCCCACGGCCGCGGCGAGGTGCAGCGGACCGGTGTCGCCCGACACCACCACCCGCGCCGCCGCCGCCAGGGCCAGCATCTCCACCAGGGTCGTCTGCGGCGCCATGCACGCCGCCTCGCCCGACGACCGCGCCACCGCCGCGGCCAGCGTCGCTTCGTCCGGCCCCCACAACACGACGCTCCGCATCCCCGTCTGCTCGCGCAGGCGACGGGCCACGGCGCCGAAGCGCTCGGCCGGCCAGCGCTTGTTCGGCCAGGCCGCGCCCGGGTTCATCAGCACGAACGGCTCCTCTGCCCCGGCCCGCAGCACCTCCCTCGTGCACGCGACCACGGGCGTCGTCGGAATCCGCAGCGGAAAGCGCCGGGCGCGCGTGTGCAGGCCGAGCAGCGACAGCAGCGACAGGTTCTTGTCGATGACGTGTCCGGCGCCGTCACCGCCGGTCTGCGAGTAGGCCAGCGCCGCGGCAGACTCGCGCAGCAGCGACCGCGAGAACCCGAGGACCCGCCGCGCGCCGCTCAGGCGCGCCACCGCCGCCGACTTCAACAGTCCCTGCAGGTCGATGCACACGTCGTAGCGCTGCCGTCGCACGTCGCGGATGGCCATCGCCCCCGTGCGTCGCTCGAGCGCATGCACGTGGTCGAGGCCGTCCACCAGGTGCAGCAGCGGCGCGAACCGTGGATGCGCGATCCATCCGATCCGCGCCGCGGGCCACGCCTCACGCAGCGCGGCGACCACCGGAATGGCGTGCACGATGTCCCCGAGCGCGCCGAGCCGCACGAGGACGAACGACTCGGCGCTCATGCGGGCGAACCCGCCGGGCGCCCGGAACCGCCCTCGATGGCCGCGACGATGTCGCGCGTGGAATGATCCTTGGGGTCACCGACGATGGCCGTCCGTCCGCCGTACGCCTCGACGATGGCGCGTTCGGGCACGGTCTCGACGGTGTAGTCGGTGCCCTTGCAGTGCACGTCGGGACGCAGAACGTCGAGCAGCGGGCCCACCGTGAGATCGCCGAACAGCACCACGTAGTCCACGCCGCGCAGCGCCGCGACCAGTTCCGCTCGCGCTGCCTCACCGACGATCGGACGCCCCTCCCCCTTCAAGCGCCGCACCACGGCATCATCATTGACCGCGACGACGAGGATGTCGGCTTCCTCAGCCGCGCCCTGCAGGTACCGCAGGTGCCCGACGTGCAGCAGATCGAACACGCCATTGGCAAGCGCGATCGACTGGCCCTGCGCCCGGTGCTCGGCCACGCGCGCCAGCAGCGCTTCGCGGGAGACGATCACCGCTGGTCCCCTTCGATGGCGAGGCGCAGTTCCTCGCCAGAGACGGTCGCCGTGCCGCGCTTCATGACCACGAGGCCACCGGCGTAGTTGGCCAGCCGCGCCGCCGCCTCCATCGAGGCGCCCGAGGCCAGGGCCTGGGTGACGGTGGCGATGACGGTGTCGCCGGCGCCGGTCACATCGGCGATTTCGTCGGACCCGTAGATCGGGATGTGCACGGTGGGACGATCGATCTCGAACAGCGCCATCCCGCGACTGCCCCGCGTGACGAGCACGGCGCGCATGTTCGTCTGCTCGAGCAGCGTCCGGCCCGCCCGCTCCAGCACCTTCCGGTCGTCGTCTATCCGCACGCCGAGCAGGGCTTCGACCTCGGATTCGTTGGGGGTCGACGCCGTCAGCCCCTGGTACCGGCCGAGGTCGTAGCGCGAGTCGACGAGGATGGGCACCGGGCGCCCCTTGCGGGCCCGCAGCGTCTGCCGGACGTGGCGGACGAGCGTCGGGGTCACCACGCCGCCGCCGTAGTCGGAGATGAGCACCGCATCGCAGGTCCGCAGCGCCGTGTCGAGGCGACGGCCCCACGCGGTGTGCACGGCCCGGGCCGAGGCGACGTCGCCCTTGCGGTCGATCCGCACGACCTGTTGCTTGGCCGAATGGATACCACCGGCGAGCACGCGCGTCTTGGTCGTGGTCGTGTGCCCGGCCAGGCGCACGACCCCACGGGCGTCGACGCCCGCCGCGTCGAGCGCCGCGATCAGCCTCGCGCCCTGGTCATCGCGACCAACGCACCCGAAGAGGGACGTCCGGCCGCCGAGGGCGGCGACGTTGTTGGCGGCATTGCCGGCGCCCCCGGGCACGATCTCGGTGGTGTCGTATTCGAGGATGAGGACGGGGGCCTCGCGCGACACCCGCGCGACGCGCCCGTAGAGGAACTCGTCGGCGGCGATGTCGCCGATCACCACGGTGCGCCGACCCGCCAGCGCCGTGAGCACGTCGAGCAAGGGTGCGTGCATGCTTACCGGGCCTGCCGCAGGATCCAGCTCGCGGCGTCGATGAGGTCCTCGGCCACGAAGGCCGGGGTCACGCCCGGAACCGGACGCGCCTCGGCGCTGCGGCCGTAGCCCGTGCGGACGAGCACCCCGCCGGCCATCCCGGCGGCGCCGGCCAGCTGCACGTCGCCCCAGCGGTCGCCGACCATCCACGAACGGGACAGGTCGATGCCGAGGTCGGCCGCGGCGCGATGCGCCAGCGCCGGTGCCGGCTTGCGACAGTCGCAGGTCATCGTGAGCGCGGGCACGTGCCCGGCCGGGTGATGGGGACAGAAGTACCAGCCGTCGATGCGGGCGCCGGCGGTGGTCAGTCGGGCGTCCAGCGCCGCGTGCGTCTCGTGCACGAACGGCTCGTCGAACAACCCGAGCGCGATGCCACTCTGGTTGGTGATCACCACCAGGCGGTAGCCGGCCCGGGCCAGCAGCCGCAGGGCGTCGACGGTGGCCGGAAAGAAGACGAGGCGATGGAGGCTGTCGAGGTACCCGGCCTCCTCGATGAGGGTGCCGTCGCGGTCGAGGAACACCGCGGGAGCGAGGGCAGTCACGAGGAGGATGGTATACCCTGACCCGACTCCATGGCCCTGAACTGGCTCGATTACGCGGTGATCGCCGGCTACGTGCTGGCCTTGACGGCTTTCGGTACGTACTTCGCCCGATTCCAGCGCTCGAGCAAGGACTATTTCCTCACGGGCCACTCGGTGCCGTGGTGGGCGATCTGCTTCACGATCGTCGCCACCGAGACCAGCACCATCACCTTCATCGGCGTGCCCGCGGCGGCGTTCACGGGCAACATGGCGTTCCTCCAGTTGCCGCTGGGCTACGTCATCGGCCGGGTCATCGTCAGTGCGGTGTTCCTGCCGGCGTACTTCCGCGGCGACCTGATGACGTCGTACCAGTTGCTGGAGTGGCGCTTCGGGCCGGCGGTCCGCTCGGCGGGCGCGGCGATCTTCCTGCTGACCCGGTCGCTGGCCGATGGCATCCGCCTGTTCACGACGGCGCTGGTCATCGCGGTGGTCACCGGCATCCCCGTGCCCTACACCGTCGTGCTGCTCGGCACGGCCATGATCGTCTACACGATGTACGGCGGGTCGGCCGCCGTCATCTGGACCGACGTCGTCCAGATGTTCGTGTACCTGGCCGGCGCGATCATCATCTTCTTCGCGCTGCTCTACGGCATCGACGGCGGGTGGGGCGCCGTGGTGGCGGCCGGCACGGCGGCCGACAAGTTCGCGGTCTTCGACTTCTCGTTCGACCCGACGAAGATCTACACGTTCTGGGCCGGCCTGATCGGCGGCGTGGCGCTGACGCTGGCCACGCACGGCACCGACCAGTTCCTCGTGCAGCGCCTGCTCTCGGCCCCGTCGGCCCGCGACGCCGGCCGCGGCCTGATCCTCAGCGGCGTGCTCGTGCTGCTGCAGTTCGGGCTCTTCCTGGTCATCGGCGTCATGCTCTTCACGTACTACCAGCAGGTGCCCCTGCCGGTGCTGGGCCGCCCGGACGAAATCCTGCCCCGCTTCGTCATCGACACCCTGCCGAGCGGCGTCGCCGGCTTCATCGTCGCCGCCATCGTCGCCGCCGCGCTGTCGCCGTCGATCAACGCCATGGCCGCGACCACGGTCAACGACTTCTATCTGCGCTACGTCAACGAGACGGCCGACGAACAGACGATCATGCGCGTGTCGTACCGGGCCACGCTGGGCTGGGGCCTCGTGCAGTTGGTCGTGGCGCTTGCGTGCCAGTGGATGGATCGCTCGGTGCTCGACGCCGGGCTGTCGATCCTGTCGCTCACGGCCGGCCCCGTGCTCGGCGCGTTCCTCGTCGGTTTTGCCACCACGCGGGTCAGCGCGAGCGCGATGCTCGGCGGGATGATCGTCGGCCTGGCCGTCCTCACCTACGTGTGGACCGCCACGCCCATCGCCTGGACCTGGTACGCCTTCATCGGCTCGAGCCTGACGGCGCTGGCCGCCCTCGCCCTGAGCCTGGTGATGCCCGCCCCGGTGCGCCCGCAGGGGTGAGGTGTCGGACGGACCAGTCCGTCGACCTGAAGGTCGACGGCTACAGTCGGCGGCAGGGCCGTCCAACATCGCCACACGTCGCAGCTGCAGGGGTGATCACGGTCAGACTGAAGGCTCTTTCCGTCGGCAGATCGACTGTAGGCGTCGATGTTTACATCGACGCAGATGGTGATGGCGACGCGGATGGTGATCGCGACACTCAGGACACCCCGCCGCGCCGCAACGTCCATCGCCAGGGATTCGTCTCGATATAGGCCACCAGGGCCGTGCGCTCCTGCGCCGAGCGCACGATCCGATCGAAGAAGCCGCGCTGCCAGAGCGGCACGCCTGGCGCCAGCACACCCGCCCGCCGCGCGCCATGCGTGGTTCGCGCCTTGAAGGCACGCACAAGGTCGTCCACCGTGGGCGCGCCGACGTCGGTCCCGTCTCGATCGATCAACAGGTGCACGTGGTCGGGCATCACGACGGCCGCCTGCAGGGCGACGTGCCGGCCGGAGTCGCTGAGGCGCGACACACATGCAGCGGTCAATGCCCCAAGAGCGGACAGCAACACCCGCTCGCCCTCCACCACGCCAAACACCGGTCGCCGACGGTAGGTGCACGCGGTGATGAAGTACGCCCCGGGCGCTCCGTAATCCCAGCCCTCCAGCCGCGATGGCACGTCAGCCCTTGAAGCACGCGACGTGCCAACTCGGCACCGGTTGGCCTGACTCGTCCGCCGTAGCCGATGGTGACGTCGACGCACGCGGTCAGATAGATGCGGACCGACAACCGGCGTCACCTGTGCCACCGACGGTTGCGCGAGATTCGCCGAGGCTCGCTCCGTCGACCTGACTCGTCCTCCGTAGCCTTGGAGACTATCGACCAGAGCTGTCCGTCGACCTGAAGGTCGACGGCTACAGTCGGCGGCAGGGACGAGCGCGGCGATGCTTGATGGACCCTCGATCCGTCGACCTGAAGGTCGACGGCTACAGTCGGCGGCGGGGCCGCCGCACACCGCCACACGTCGCGGCTGCCCGGTGAATCAGAGTCACCCTGGAGGCTGTCTCCATCGGCAGATCGACTGTAGGCGTCGATGTTTACATCGACGCACCTGTTTACATCGACGCACGCGACCCGTCGACGTCACGACTCCCGCAGCGCGGCGATGACCCGCTCCGGGCCGACCGCCGTCATGCAGCGGTGATCGAGGGGGCACTCGCGCAGCATGCACGGGCGGCACCACACCTCGTGAGTGAGGATCCGGTGCGGGCCCAGGGGCGCGGTCGCCCACTCCCGCGTCGGGCCGAACACCGACACGACCGGAGTGCCGAGGGCGGCGGCCACGTGCATGGCGCCGGAGTCGTTGGCCAGCACCCGCGTGGCCAGGCCCAGCACACCGGCCAGCGCCAGCAGTGACGTGCGTCCCGTGAGATCGAGCACGGCGGCGCGCGCGGGTGGCGTCACCCCCGCGAGCACGGCATCGGAGGCGGCGCGGTCGGCCCCGGCGCCGACCAGTGCCACCAGGCCGCCGTCGGCCATCCACGCCGCGGCCACCGCCGCGACATGCCGGGGTGGCCACTGCTTGGCGGTGCCATAGGCCGCGCCTGGCGCGCACACCAGCAACGGTTGTCGCCCATCCCAGCCGCCGTCCCCGAGCAGCGTCAGGGCCGCGTCGCGCGCGGCCTTCGGCAGCAGCGCCTGCAGTTCGAGCGGCGGGCGCGGCAGGCCGAGGGCCTCGACCAGCGCCGCGTAGTAGTCGGCGTGATGCCGCGAGGCGCGCGGGGCGTCCGCGACCCGGATGGCCCGCGTCAGCATGAGCCCGCGCGCATCACGGCGATAGCCCCACCGCTCGGGCACACCCGCCTGGCGCATCGCCAGCGCCGACGCGAAGGAGTTGGTGAACAGCACGCCCAGGTCGTAGCCGCCAGCGCGGATCTGCTCCGCATGTCGACGCACCGCACGCACGCCTGTGCGCCCCTCGAGAGCCACGGCCGTCGCACGGGGGTCCAGCACGGGCACCATCGGCGCGAAGGCCGCCGGCACCGCGACATGGACGATCGCGTCGGGCCACGCATCGCCGATGCCGCGAATCGCCGGCGCTGCCATCACCAGGTCACCGAGCCAGTTCGGCCCGCGCACCACGACCCGGGCAGGCGCGTTCACGAGTCCGACTCTCCAGGTGAATCGTCGACGACCAGCGACGGCGAGTCGGTCGTCTCGACGTCCTGGCGCCAGCGCCGGTGCATCCACAACCAGCGCTCCGGATGAGCGCGGACGTACTTCTCCAGCACCTTGGTGCAGCGCTGCGTGAGATCGCGCACGGCGTCGGGATGCTCCTCGGACGGCAGCGCCAGCGGCTTCTCGTAGATCAGGCGATACCGGCCGTCGTTGAGCGGCAGCGAGAACGCCGGGATGACGGCGGCACCGGTCCGCATCGCCAGCACGGCCACCGCCGACGTCGTGGCGGCCGGGCGCCCGAGGAAATCGACCTTCACCGCATCGGCCGTCAGGATGTGCTGGTCGATGAGGACGGCGACCGCCTGGTTGGCGTTCAGCGCCCGCATGATCCGCCGCAGCCCCCCCTTCCGATCGATGACGCTGTTCCCCGTGCTGCTGCGCAGGTCGATCAACATGCGATCGAGCAGGGGGTTGTCGAGCGCGCGCGCCACCACGGCCATCGGCCCGAGGCGCAGGCCATGCGCGAGGGCGTGCAGCTCCCAGAAACCGAAATGCCCGGTGACGATCAGCGCGCCCTTGCCGGCCTGCTGCGCGGCCTCGATGTGCTCGGCGCCGACGAACTCGACCAGCGACAGCTGGCGCTCGCGGGGCAGCCCGGTGAACCAGAGCAGCTCGACGAGCTTGCGACCGAAATGGGCGAAGACCTCGCGCGCGATGCGGGTCCGCTCCTGCAGGGATCGCTCCGGAAAGGTCGCGGCCAGGTTGTCCAGCGTGATGGCCCGGTGCCTGGCGTCCACCCGATAGGCGATCCAGCCGATGCCGTGCCCGAGCGACGTGGCGAACGACTGCGGCAGGCGACGGACCAGGCTCGTCACGGCGCGCAGGGCGGCGTGCTCCATCCGGTGCCGTCGGGACACCTCGGGTGGCGTGTCGCTCACGCGCCCTCCGGATCGAGTGACAACCGTCCGCGCAGCCACGACCCGAACTCGTCGGCCGGCTCGATGACGACTTCGAGGGGAATGACGGCGACGGGCAGGTCGAAGGGCAGATAGCGTTCGAGCTTCACGGCATCCTTGGCCGTCGTGATCACCGCCGCGGCCCCCACGCCGCGCGCCCGTGCCGCGATCGTGCGCAGGTCGTCGGCCCGGTAGCGATGGTGGTCGCGAAAGCTCACGACATCGGCGAGCGTCCAGCCGGCCTGGCGCAGGTCGTCGGCGACGCGGGTGGGCTCGGCCACGGCCGTCACCAGCAGCACCGGCTGTTCATGGAGACGCGAGAAATCCATCGTGCCCGACAGCGCACGCGGCGGGCCGAGATGGCGACGCGCCTCGAAGATGGGCAGATCCGGTGTCCGTCCCAGCGCCATGCGCAGACGGCTCACCGTCGTGTCGACGGCCAGCAGGGCGTCGGCATCCTCGAGCGCGTGCAGCGGCTCACGCAGGCGCCCCGCCGGCAGCACCTCTCCATGCAGCACGTCGTCGAGCGTCAGCAGGACGAGGTTGACGTCGCGCGCGAGCTGCACGTGCTGGAACCCATCGTCGAGGATGTGGACGGTGCACTGCAGGGTCGACTCGGCGAGGGCGCCGGCGCGGGCGCGGTGCGGGTCGACGAGGACGCAGCAGCCCGGGAGTTCGCGCGCCAGCATGAACGGCTCGTCGCCGCTCTCGGCGAGCGAGGCGCGCATGTGCTCGGCATCCCGCACGATGACGACGTCGCGTGCAGGCTGCTCGCGGCGATACCCGCGGCTCAGAATCGACGGACGCTCACCCCAGCCGTGCAGCATGCGGGCGATGGCCGCGACGACGGGCGTCTTGTTGCGCCCACCAACGGCGATGTTGCCGACGCTGACGACGGGACGCGCGAGCCGGTGGGCCCGCGTGCGACGCAGCGCGCGCCGCAGGTCGGCGCCCCGGCCATAGAGGCGCGCGGCGGCGCGCAGCATCGGAAACGTCCAGGCCTGCGCCTCGCTCATCGCGTCACTCCCGCATCGGCCGAACGGAACGCGCCGGCTTGGACCTGCATCACGTCGGCAATCTCGCGCATCGTCCGCTCGACGGCGCCGCGATGGCGATCCAGCACGCCGCGAGCCGCGTCGCCGAGGCGCTGGCGCCGGGCGGGATCGGCGAACAGGGCGAGGAGTTCCCGCCGCGCGGCGTCGGCATCGGACACCTGGACCAGCGCGCCGGCGTCGAGAAAGGCGCCGGCAATCTCCGCGAAGTTCGACATCGACGGCCCCACCACGATCGGGCGGGCGTACCGGGCCGGCTCCAGGATGTTGTGCCCACCGGCCGGCACCAGGCTGCCGCCGACGAACACGACCGTGGCCTGGGCGCACAACGCCGCGAGTTCACCGATCGTGTCGAGGACGAGGATGTCGAACGGCGCCGCGGCGGTGGCCTCCAGCGCGGTGCGACGCACGACGCGCAGGCCGGTCCGCTCGGCGAGGAGGGTGACGCTGTCGAAGCGCTCGGGGTGTCTCGGCGCGAGCACCAGCCGCGCCTCCGGCAGGGAGGTCCTGAGCTGGCGAAAGGTCTCGATCAGGATCTCGTCTTCCCCCTTGAGGGTGCTCGCGGCCAGCAGCACGGGCACGCCCTCGAGGCAGGCCGCCACCGCGGCCACACCTGGCGGGGGATCGGCCGGCACGTCGTATTTCAGGCTGCCGGTGACGACGATCCGATCGGCAGGCGCCCCGAGCGCCAGGAGTCGGTCGGCCGTGGTCTGCGACTGCGCGCACAGCCGGTCGAACCGGGCCAGCACCGGCGCGAGCAGGCCACGGACCCACCGATACCGGGGATAGCTGCGATCCGAGATGCGCGCGTTGACGAGCAGCACGCCGATGCCCTGGTCCCGACAGAGGCGCAGCACGTTCGGCCAGATCTCGGTCTCGACCACGACCAGCAGGCTCGGGCGCACGTGACGCAGCACGCGGCGGACGATCCACGCGAAGTCGAGCGGGAAGTAGAAGACGCCGACGGCGCCGGTCAGCCGGGCCCGAGCCATCTCCCGGCCGGTCCGGGTGGTGGTCGACACGACGATGCGCCAGTCGGGGTGGTCGCGACGGAGCGCGGCGACGAGCGGGACGGCGCTCAGGACCTCGCCGACCGACACGGCATGGAGCCACAGCGTCGGCCCGGCGGTGCCGGCCACGTCCGGCGGCAGGGTGCCGAGGCGCTCCTGCCAGTGATGGCGGTACTTGCCGTGCCGGAGGGCCTGCCACGCCAGCCACGGCGCCAGCGCCACCAGGGCACACGCGGCAAGCAGGCTGTAGAGGAAAGGCATGGCACAGGATCCTGCCCGGCGGAGACGAGGCGGCTTGGGGAGTATAGCGAACCGCCGGGACACCCGATCGCTCGGACGTCGCGTCAGTGCGATACCATGCTCGGTTGTGTCGTCCGGCCGGCCCCAGGTACACAGATCGGGGCCCCGGGCCACCTCATTTCTTCGTCGTCATCATCCGCAGGTCTGGGGACCGCGTGGGAGGACTCTCCATGGGCATCAAGGTTGGCATCAACGGCTTCGGGCGCATCGGGCGCAACATCATGCGCGCGGCGATGGGCACCGGCAAGCTCGACTTCGTGGCGGTGAACGACCTGACCGACACCAAGACCCTGGCGCACCTGCTCAAGTACGACTCCATCCTTGGCAACCTCGACGCGACCGTCGAGTCGGGTGACGGCTGGATCAGCGTGAACGGCGACAAGTTCCAGGTGCTGGCTCAGCGGGATCCGGCGCAGCTGCCCTGGGGCGACCTTGGCGTCGACGTCGTGTTCGAGGGCACCGGCATCTTCACGAAGCGCGACGATGCGGCCAAGCACATTGCGGCAGGGGCCAAGCGCGTCATCATCACGGCGCCGGCCACCGGGCCCGACGGGACGTTCGTGATGGGCGTCAACCACGAGGCCTACGACCCGGCCAAGCACGTGGTCGTCTCCAACGCCTCCTGCACCACCAACTGCCTCGCGCCGTTCGCCAAGGTGCTGCACGAGAACTTCGGGATGGTGAAGGGCTGGATGACGACGATCCACTCCTACACGAACGACCAGCAGTTGCTCGACCTGCCGCACAAGGACCTGCGCCGCGCCCGTGCCGCCGCGCTGTCGATGATCCCGACGACGACCGGTGCGGCCAAGGCCGTGGGCGAAGTGCTGCCGGAGCTCAAGGGCAAGCTCGATGGCTTCGCGATGCGCGTGCCGACGCCGAACGTCTCGGTGGTGGACCTGGCGGTGATCGTCAGCAAGAAGACGACCGCCGAGGAGGTCAACGCGGCGTTCAAGGCTGCCGCGGCCGGTCCGCTCAAGGGCATCCTCGCCGTCGAGGACGCGCCGCTGGTGTCGGTGGACTTCCGCAAGAACTCCAACAGCTCGATCATCGACTCGGCCTACACCAAGGTCATGGACGGCGATTTCGTCAAGGTGCTGAGCTGGTACGACAACGAGTGGGGCTACAGCAGCCGCTGCGTCGACCTCGTCAACTACATGGCCGACAAGGGCCTGTAGGGATCCGCGAGCAGCCATGGCCAAGCGTTCGATCACCGACCTGAACCTGAAGGGCCGGCGCGTGTTCATCCGCGTCGACTTCAACGTGCCGATCAAGAACGGGCAGATCACCGACGACACACGCATCCAGTCGTCGCTGCCCACGATCCAGTACGCGCTCGACCAGGGCGCCACGGTCATCCTCGCCTCCCACCTCGGCCGCCCCAAGGGCAAGCCGAACCCCGAGTTCACGCTGCAGCCGGTCGCTGACCGGCTGTCGGCGCTGCTCGGGCGGCCGGTGGTGTTCGCGACCGACTGCGTCGGGCCCGCGGCCGCCGAGGCCGTGGCCAAGGCGGGGACGCCCGGTGTGGTGCTGCTGGAGAACCTGCGCTACCACGCCGAGGAGGAGGCCAACGACCCGGCCTTCGCCAAGCAACTGGCGGCACTGACCGACGTCTACGTCAACGACGCGTTCGGATCGGCCCACCGTGCCCACGCCTCGACCGAGGGCATCGTCGCCTTCGTGCCCGAGGCGGCCGCGGGCCTGCTGATGGCCAACGAAGTGGCGTACATGGGCAAGGCGCTGACCGACCCGGAGCGCCCGTTCGTGGCCGTGCTCGGCGGCGCCAAGGTGAGCGACAAGCTCGAGGTCATCCAGAACCTGCTGCCGAAGGTCGACGCCCTCGTCATCGGGGGCGCGATGGCCTACACGTTCCTCAAGGCCGCCGGACTCGACGTCGGCAAGTCCCTGGTCGAGGCGGACCTGGTCGAGACGGCGCGCGACCTCAAGGCGCAGGCCGACGCCCGTGGCCTGACGCTGGCCCTGCCGGAGGATCACGTCGTCGCCGAGGCCTTGTCGGCCGACGTGCCGTCCGAGACGCTGGCCGTGGGCGACCCGGCCATCGGGACGCGCATGGGCCTGGACATCGGCCCGAAGACGGCCGCCCGCTACGCCGAGATCATCCGCGGCGCGAAGACGGTGGTGTGGAACGGCCCGATGGGCGTGTTCGAGATCCCGGCCTTCGCCAACGGCACCAACACCGTCGCCCAGGCCGTCGCCAGCGTCGACGGCATCACGATCATCGGCGGCGGCGACTCGATCTCGGCGGTCCACAAGGCCGGCGTGACCGACAAGATCAGCCACATCTCGACGGGTGGCGGCGCCAGCCTCGAGTTCCTGGGAGGCCGCACCCTCCCCGGCGTGGCGGCCATCCCGGAAAAGTAGACAAGGGCAAAAAGGGCGAACAGGGCAAAACGACACCACCAAAGACGGAAGTCGTAGAAGGAACCAAAGCGGGAAGTCGCCAAGGCCACCACCGCCACCGACTACGGCTCCACCGTCGCCCTTCGCCCTTTTCCCTTTTCTCCTTTCTCCTTCGGTCGTGTCGTTTCGCCCTGTTCGCACTTTTCGCCCTTTTGACCTTTGACAGAGGCTCAGCATGCGCGTCCCCCTGGTGGCTGGTAACTGGAAGATGTTCAAGGGCGTGGCCGACGCCGTCGCCTATGCGAAGGAGTTCCGCGCGCTGGCGAAGGATCTGACCGCGGTGGAACTGGTGATTGCGCCGCCGTTCACGGCGATCCATGGCGTGGCCGACGCGCTGCGCAACTCCGGCATCGCCACGGCCGGCCAGGACTGCTACTGGGAAAAGGATGGGGCCTTCACCGGCGCCATCAGTGCCCCGATGCTGAAGGAAGCCGGCGCCGCGCTGGTCATCCTGGGCCACTCGGAGCGCCGCCGCGTCTTCGGTGACACCGACGCCGATGTCAGCCGGAAGATCCATGCGGCGTACGCCGCCGGGCTGGCCCCGATTGCGTGCATCGGCGAGACGCTCGAGGAGCGCGAGGCGGGCCGCACCTTCGAGGTGCTCGACACCCAGCTCAAGGCGGCCCTCGACGGCCTGTCGGCCGACCAGTTCGCCCAGATGGTGATCGCCTACGAGCCGGTCTGGGCCATTGGCACGGGCCGCAACGCGACGCCAGAGCAGGCCCAGGAGGCGCACGCGCACATCCGCGGGCGGCTGCGGGCGTGGCTCGGCGCCGAGGCCGCCGACAAGTGCCAGATCCTGTACGGCGGCAGCGTCAAGCCGGACAACGCGCGGGCCATCCTCCAGCAGCCCGACGTCGATGGCGCGCTGGTCGGCGGGGCCAGCCTCGATCCGCAGGGCTTCTTCCAGATCGCGTCCGCCGCGGTCTGATCAGCGCACCGTCACCTGCTTGACGACGACCCCGTAGGAGCGCGGATCCCCGCGCCTGCGGGGCCGCGCGTCGGGGACGATGAAGCGGAGGCGATTGATGCCCGTCCGCAACGTCCCGTCCGACAGCGCGACCGTCAGCGTCGTCTCCTCGGCCTCCACCACCGCGTCGAACAGCACCGCGTCGTTCAGCTCGACGCGGACCCCCTGCCGGCCGTTGGTGCCATACGTCAGCGTCAGCGCACGCATCTGGCCAGCGGGCTCGAACAGCAGTTCGGCCACCGGCAGCAGCGTCCACCGCCCCTCACCGCGCATCCGATCGAAGCCGAGCGGATCGAACGCCGGCGCGTCCGGCGCCAGCGTGTCGCCGGCGCGCAGTGGCGGCAGACGGCGATCGGGCACGTGTCGGGCGAAGTAGTCGACCATGCGGGCGCGGTGCCGAGCGCCGCTGTGCAGGAACTGCGGATAGGTCCAGGTGAAGCGCGCCCAGGGCTCGGTGTCGATCGACGGTTCCCGGTTCCACTCGAGCGTCCACGGGTTGAACAGCCCCTGCACCACATGGATGTACGTGGAGCCGAGGGCCGCCGCCGCGAGCACCACGGCGCCGATCCATGTCGCGCCGTGGGGCCGCGTCACGGGCCAGGCCCGCAGGGTCACCAGGAACAGGCTCGGCAGCGCATCGGTCAGCAGGCGCGGGCCGAAACAGCCGCCGCCCCACCACATCTCCCACCGCGACAACGCCAGCACCAGCAGCACGGGCCACCCCAGGCCCACCAGCCACCAGTGAGAGCGAAGGGGCCACGAGGCGGTGGCCAGGGGACGGGCCGCCCAGACGGCCACCAGCACGGGCGAGAACAGCAGGCAGCCCCGCGAGGGGCTCACGAGCAGACCGGCCAGGGCCTCGGCCGAGAACGCGCCACCCCTCACGCCCATCCGGTAGTACGGCGGCAGCCACTCCCCGAACTCGCGCCAGCTGACGGCGGCGAAGACGGCGACGCCGGCGCCCGCCACGGCCGCGGCGCGGATGGCCCCGCGCCCATCGCGACGCC
>NZ_JALHPM010000090.1:0-26549 GCF_022842525.1 Luteitalea sp. | reverse complement strand
CCCGAAGTAGCCGGCGCCAGCCGTGGCCAGGGCGGCAAGCGTGAATGTGCGACGGTCGGGGGTCATCGTGGTCCCATCGGACGCAACTCGGCGTCCAGAAGCCTCACCAGCAGTGCAGTCCCATCGGAGGCGACGCGGAACTCGCCGTACCTGGCAGCCTGCCATGCGGCTGCCGTGCCCTCCTGGAAGTACCAGGCGTTGGTGCCCAGTTGCAGGCGACCCTTCCTGATGCGATAGGTCAGCCGATGCTCACCTGATGCGAGCGGCTCGCCGCGATCCAGACGGCGGAACTCGGCGACGCCGAAGCGGTCCGGCGCGATGATCAGGACGCCATCGCGCGGCCAGCTGTCATCCTGCGGCCAGCGCCGGGCGATGGCGAACTCGAGACGCATGTAGTCGCCCTGGATGAGCGACCGGGGATCGAGCGGCGCCAGCCCGAGGACGACCGTCTTCCCCGTGGCGAGCAGACGCTCCTTCTGCACGACCGCCCAGGCGACGAGCCCGAGCACGGCGACCAGTCCGAGAACGATGAGGGCGCGACGCATCATGCCATCACCTCCCGGTCGGCACGGCGGAGCACGGCGACCAGCAGCAGGCACACCGCCCCGCTGGCGACGAGCACGGCCGACTTCTGCAGCAGCGTGAGCGACAGGCTGTAGTAGTGGATGCCGAGGAAGCCGATGAGGAAGGCGCCACCGAGCGTCACCAGTCCCGTTCGCCGCCGATCGAAGCCGAGCACTACGAGCAGGAGCGCGCCGCTCACGGCCGGGGTCGCGTGCGTCAGCACGCCGAGGGCCACGCTGGCCCCGATGACGGCCAGGAATACGGAAGACGACGGGGACACCGCGTGGTCGCGGGCCACCTGCAGGGCAATCCCGACGATGAGCGTGACGAAGACCGCGGTGAGCGGCCACGCCACTGGCAGCAGCATCGCCAGGAACGTGCGGTTGTAGCCCGAGGTGTCGATGAGGACGTCCAGTGTCGCCTGCAGGGCGAGCAACCCGCAGGTCGCGGTGGCGCTGGCCCAGGCCACGGGGTCGAGGGCCGGGATCCACCGCCGAAACGCCGGCAGGACGCGCCAGGCCAGCACGGGGACGGCCGCCGTGACGGCGGTCAGCAGCGCCAACGCGTACAGCACTCGCGCATCGAACGCCATCACCAGCGTCGCCGCCACGATGGCCAACGTGGCGCAGAAGCGGTACACCCCGTCGCGGAAGACCGCGATGAGCAGCGCCGACGAGACGATCGTGATGGCCGAGGTCTGGCCGAGCGAGTTCGACAGGTCGGCGAATCCGCCGATCAGCATCAGCTCCCCCGCGATCACCATCACGAGCGCACACTGCCACAGGAGGTGGCCGCCGCCGCGCGCGCGCAGCCCCACGCCGGCCGGCATCAGCGCGAGGCCCATCAGCATCGCGGCGCCGTCCACATGCGATCCGACGACAAGCGCAATCAGCCCCATCACGGTGCCGAGCAGGAACAGCGCCCCGACCCATGCCGCGGCGCCGATCAGCACGCGCAGATACCAGGGCAGGTCATCGTGGCTGGCAGTCGAGAGCGCGGCCCGGGCGGACACGTCGGCATCGCCGCGCAGCCACCCCGCCTGGCTCGCCTCGCGCAGGACGGCTCCCAGCGAACGTTCAGGCATCATCGCTCGTCGTCCCTGACCTGTCGGCGCAACCACGACACGGCGAGCGCGACCTCGAGGACCACCAACCCGGTCATGAGCAGCAGGCCGAGGAGATCGAGCCTCAGCGTCACCAGCAGCAGCCGACCGATCAGCGTCGTGACCAGGGCCATCACGCTTCCCGCAGCCATCGTGAGCATGAAGGCGTCGGGACGCACCAGCCGGTAGTAGGCCGCAGTCGTCGTCACGAGGAACGTCAGCACCATCAGCGAGAGCGGCCCGAGACCGCTGCGCCAGGTGGGCCACGCCAGCAGCGCCAGGCTCGGCCCCAGCAGGAGCAGCAGCGCGGTGCCGATCAGCACGCGTGGCGCCCAGCGATCGGCGAGCCACGGCACGCGCCGCAGGAACTGGGCCTCCCACGCCATCACGGCCAGCACGTGGACGCCGACGATGCCGAGGACCGTCGCGCTGTCCCAGCGCGGCCCGTCCAGGACCTGGATGACGTACAGGGCGTGCGCGACGTCCACCAGGCACACCACCAGCAGCCACAGCGGCGTGAAGCAGGCGGCCAGCGCCCAGGGCAGCACCAGCAGCGCCCAGACGGCGAAGAGTCCCCACGGATCCGCGCCCGTCTGGTAGCCCTGACCGTAGACGGCCAGCATCGCGCCCACCAGCACCGACGCGGCAAACAGCAGCACACGCGCGAGCAATGTGTCGGGGCGCGCCAGTGCCCCGAGCGCGCACGCCGTCATGGCCGCGGCGATCAGCCAGAGCTTGCCGAACAGTCCGAGGGCGGCCCAGTTGAAGGCGAAGAAGGAGATGACGCCCGAGAGGACGAGACCGGCGCCGAACACCAGCAGGGCCGACGCCAGGAACCGGCGCCACTCCTGCGTCGTCGGTGTGCGACTCGCGAGCGCGAGGACTTGATGACGAGCGTTTGCGGAGATGTCCATCGCCGCCAGCGCCAGGCGCACGCGGTCGACCGTGGCTGGGCGATCGAGCGGATCGGCAGAAGACATGGGCACGGCTGAGCGGCGTCCAGTATAGAGCGCCGTCGGCTGCCGCCACTGTGCGAGGATCGCGCATGCGACTCACGCACGGTCTTGCCCTGCTCGTGGCGTGCCTGGTGGCGCTGCCGTTTGCGCAACGGACGCCCGCGTCACAACGCCCGCCCGCCACGGCCTCTCGGACGCCCAACGTCATCCTGATCCACGCCGACGACCTCGGGTGGGGCGACGTGTCGTCCTACGGCCAGCAGAAGTTCCGCACGCCGCACATCGACCGCCTGGCGGCGGAGGGCGCGCGGTTCACGAACTACTACTCGGGCAGCACCGTGTGCGCGCCATCGCGCGCGGCGCTGATGACGGGGCTGCATACCGGACACGGGCGCATCCGCGGCAACGGCGAGATTCCGCTCGAGGATGCCGACGTGACGATGGCCGAGCACTTCAAGGCGCATGGCTATCGCACCGCGCTGGTCGGCAAGTGGGGGTTGGGGTACGAAGGCACGCCGGGCCTGCCCGAGAAGCAGGGGTTCGACGAGACGTTCGGCTACATGACCCACCAGCAACCGCATCGCCAGTACACCGACCGCCTCTGGAAGAACGGGCAGTGGGTCGCGGTCTCACCCACGCGTGACTTCACCAGCGACCTGTTCACCACCGCCGCCGTGGCGTTCATCGAGCGGACGTCGACGCAGCCGTTCTTCCTGTACCTGGCCTATCCACTGCCACACGCCGAACTCCGGGCGCCCGACGACGCCGTGGCGCCGTACGTGGGACGGTTCCCGGAAACCCCGTTCGTGAACGCGAAGGCGGATGCGACCACGCCGATGCCGCCGTACACGGTGAGTGGAGGCTACCGTTCGCAGCCGACCCCGAAGGCGGTTTTCGCCGGCATGGTCACGCGCATGGACCAGGGCGTGGGGCAGGTGCTCGAGGCGCTGCGTGCGCGCGGGCTCGACCGCCACACGATCGTGGTGTTCACGAGTGACAACGGCCCGCACAAGGAAGGCGGGGCCGACCCGGAGTTCTTCGACAGCAACGGCCCGCTGCGCGGCATCAAGCGGGATCTGTACGAGGGCGGCATCCGCGTGCCGATGCTGGTGCGCTGGCCGGGTCATGTGCCGGCAGGAGTGGTGCGAGACACACCGTGGGCGCACTGGGACGTGTGGCCGACCCTGGCCGCGGCGGCCGGCATCGCCGCGCCGACCGGGGTCGACGGCATCTCGATGCGCGACGCGCTGCTCTCGGCGCAGGCATCACAGACCCCGGATCGGACGCTCTACTGGGAGTTCCACGAGGGCGGCTACAAGCGGGCCGCCAGGCGAGGCGACTGGAAGGCCGTGTGGCTCGCGCCCGATCGCCCGATCGAGTTGTACGACCTGAAGAACGATGTGGGTGAAGCGCGCGACGTCGCTGCGGCGCATCCGGAGGTCGTGGCGCAGTTCCGGCAGTTCTTCGCGACGGCGCGGACGCCCTCGGAGCGCTGGCCGGGCCGCTGAGGGCCACAGCCATCGACGGGCGCATACAATGAGGACCTCACCTCTCAAGGAGTCTCGGCATGGCGTGGTCCCGGCGTCGGTTCGTTCAGTCGTCTGCAGCAGTCGCTTCCGGCCTGATGCTCGCGCGGGGTCGCGAAGCGGGCGCGTGGGCGGCCTCGCAACCGGCGACGTCCCCGGCCGGCACCAGCCTGATTCGCCTCGACAGCAACGAGAATGCGGCCGGACCCTGTGCCGCATCCGTCAAGGCGATTGCCGAGGCGACGCAGCGGTCTCACGTGTACCCGTTCCGCTACGACGGCGTGCTCGAAGCGGCCATCGCGAAGCGCCAGGGCGTCTCGCCGGCCAACGTGCTCACCGGCTGCGGGTCCTCGGAGATCCTGCTCAACGCGGTGCTGGCGTTCACGGACGAACGCCGCAGCCTGATCGCGCCTGTCCCGACGTTCGAAGAGCCCGCCCGGCGGGCGCGACAGTTGGGTCGCCCCGTGCACGACGTGCCGGTTGGCGCCGACCTGCAGGTCGATCTCGACGCCATGGCGCGCCTGGTGCCCGACGCAGGCCTGATCTTCCTCTGCAATCCGAACAATCCGACCAGTGTGGCGCTGCCGCTCGACCGCATCCGATCGTTCGTGACCGATGCGCTGGCGCGATCGCCCGACGTGGTCATCCTGCTCGACGAGGCGTACATCGAGTACGCCGACGGCGGCGGGGTCGTCTCGGCGCTGCCACTGGCCCTCGCGTCGCCACGCGTGCTCGTCAGCCGGACGTTCTCGAAGATGTACGGCATGGCGGGGCTGCGTGTCGGCTACGCGATGGGGCAGCCGGCGTTGCTGCAGCGGCTGGCGGCGTGGAGCCTGCCCATGAGCGTGAACACGATCGGTCTGCATGGCGCCATCGCCGCGCTCGAGGACACCGGGCTCGAAGCCCGCGAGCGCGCCCGGAACGCCGAGGCCCGTGCCTTCACCGTGCAGCGGCTCGAAGCGCTCGGCGCGAAGGTGCCGACCTCGCACGCCAACTTCGTCATGGCCGACATCGGGCGGGACTGCATCGCCTTCAGGGATGCGTGCCGCGCCCAGGGTGTGGCGGTCGGACGCCCGTTCCCGCCGCTCTCGAACTACTCCCGCATCTCGATCGGCACGATGGCCGAGATGCGGACGGCGTGCGACGTGTTCACGTCCGTGTTGAAGGCATGACCAGGGTGGGACGGCCCGCTCGCCGAGCGGGCCGCGTCCTCGCGACCGTGCTCGCCGCCGCGGTGCTGCAGGCGGACGGCTCCGCCTCCGCACCAGGGGCTGCGGCGGCCAGGTCGGCGAGCCGTCCCTCCCTACAGGTGCAGCGCCAGGCGTGGCCGGTCGTCCGCCGCTATCCGGCACCGGAAGCGAGGCAGGCGGTCGCCGTCGATGCGACGCACTTCTACGCCATCACCAACCGGCGCATCGGGAAGTACGAGAAGGCCACCGGACGACGGGTTGGCGAGTGGGCCGACGTCGAAGGCGGCCCCTTCCTCCATCTGAACAGCGGCGTCGTCATCGACGGCGCGCTGTACAGCGCCCACTCGAACTACCCGGGCGTGCCGATGGTGAGCTCCATCGAGGTGTGGGACACGGTGTCGATGCGCCACGTCCGCACCATCGCCGTCGGCACGGGCCGCGGCTCGGCGACGTGGGTGGACCGTCGCGACGGGGCCTGGTGGGTGATGTATGCGCATTACCCTCCGCCCGCCGGCGAGCCGGGCAAGGGCCCCGAGTACTCGGTGCTGGTGCGCTACGACGCCGAGTGGCGCGAGACCGGCAGCTGGGCGTTCCCGAAGGCCGTGGTCGCGCGCTGGGACGGCATGAGCAGCTCGGGCGGCGTCTGGTTGCCGGACGGGCGGCTGCTGACGGCCGGGCATCATGCGCCGGAGCTGCACGTGCTGCGGCTGCCCACGGCTGGCGGCACGCTCGTGCTCGACGCGATCGTCCCCGTCGAGAGCAAGGGCCAGGGCATCGCGCTGGATCCCTCGGACCCGACGCAGGTGTGGTCGATTCAGCGCGCGAGCACCGAGGTGCTGGTGTCGCGCATGGCCTGGTGAGCCACACGCAGCGCCGTCACTTGCGATCGCGGCGCGCGATCGCCACCAGCTCGGCGCCGCCCATCGCGGTCTGCCCGACGGTCATCCCGATCACCTGATAGCCGGCGCCGCCGGCCTCGTCGAGTTCCTTCTGCAGTGTCGAGGTCTTGCTGGTCGCCACGAGGAGATAGTCCTCCGTCGGCTTGGGGTTGTCCTTGTCCCGCTCCATGATGACCACGACTTCCTCCCCGCCGAACAGTGACGAGAAGACGGTCTGCCCGGCGTAGTGATAGCCCAGGTCGGCCGCGGCCCGCATCTCCTTCTGCATGGTCCCGGTCTTGTTGGTGGCCAGCAGCTTGTAGGACATGGACGACGGCTTCGGGTTCTTCTGCATGACGACGACCGCCTCGGAGCCGCCGAATGCGGTTTCGCCGCCCATCACGGCCGCGAAGACGTACCCGGCCTCGGCCGCCGCGTTCATCTCCTTCTCCATGGTGGAGGTCTTGGACGTGGCCAGCACCTTGTACTCCCGGGCGGCGCTCTGCGCCAGGACGGGGATGGCCGACAACGAGAGGCAGAGGGTCAGGGCGAGTGTGCGCATGGTCATGTGAGAGGTGGGCGGCAGGGCGCCAAACGTGACGCAGCCGTAGTGTCGCACGCGGACGCGCCCTAGAATGACCAGCATGATCGCCATCCTGCGCGCCGCGACGTTCGCCGCCGCGGCGCACGCCGGGCAGACCCGACGGGGACTGCCCGACCCGTACATCAATCACCCCCTCCGCGTCGCGCACCATGCGGCATTGGCCGAACTCGGCGAGGACGCCGTCGTCGCCGCCCTGTTGCACGACGTGGTCGAGGACACGTCACACACCTGGGACGACCTGCGCGTTGCCGGCTTCACCGAACGCGCCATCACGCTGGCGCGCCTGCTGACCAAGTGGTGGGAATCTGGCGACGAGGATGGCGACGACCACGACAAGGCGCCGTACTAGGCCCGCATCCTCGAGGACGTGGACGCGGTGGCGCTCAAGCTGCTCGATCGCACCGACAACATGCAGGACGTGATCCGCATCGTGCCGGCCCGCCGCGACTTCTCGGAGAAGTACCTCAGGAAGACGCGCCGCGAGTTTCCGCCGCTGCTCGCGCGCTGCGCCAACACGTACGTGCGGCGGGTGTTCGACGAGCGCCTGACGGCACTCGAGGCGGCGCTCGAGCGTCGCCGCTGACCGAGTCCGTGTCCGACGCGGACTCCCCCTGGAGACATCGATGCTTCGGAACCTGATGGTCGTGTGTGCACTCTGGGCCGTGGCGGCGGGCCCGGCCCTCGGTCAGGCCCTGCCGGCCGGAACGCCGGACCAGGCCGGCATGTCGCCGGAACGCCTGGCCCGGATCACCACCACGATGAAGGCCTTCACCGAGCAGGGCCGCCTGGCCGGCACGGTGACGCTCGTGGCCCGCGACGGCAAGGTGGTCTACCACGAGGCGGCGGGCAAGCGCGACCTCGAGAAGGGCGTGCCGATGACCACCGACACGCTCTTCCGGATCGCGTCGATGAGCAAGGCCGTGACCAGCGTGGCCATCATGATGCTCGTCGAGGAGGGCCGCCTCCACCTCGAGGACCCCGTTTCGCGCTACATCCCGTCGTTTGCCAGGACCACCGTCGTGGTGCCGCCACCGTCAGGTACGGCTCCGGCGGCCGCGGCCGCCTCCGCAGGCAGTGCGCCGGCAGTGCGCCCCATCACCATTCGTCACCTGCTGACCCACACGGCCGGCATCTCGTACGGCAACGGCAACCCGTTCGAAGCCGACTACCGATCCGCCAACGTCATCGGGTGGTACTTCGCCGACAAGAGCGAGCCGATTGGCACGACGATCGACCGCCTCGCCCGGTTGCCGATGGACGCGCAGCCGGGTGACCGGTTCGTCTACGGCTTCAACACCGACATCCTCGGCGTGGTCGTCGAGCGGGTCAGCGGCCAGTCGCTCGCGGACTTCTTCCGCACCCGGATCTTCACCCCCCTGAAGATGACCAGCACGGGGTTCTACGTCGACCCCGCCCAGGCCGATCGCCTCGCGACGGTCTACGGCATCGCGTCGGTGGGCGCGCCCATCACGAAGGCGCCGGAGCCGGGCATGGGCCAGGGCCATTACGTCACCGGGCCGCGCGTGTCGTACTCGGGTGGCGCCGGGCTCGTGTCGACGGCCTCGGACTACGCGCGCTTCCTCCAGATGCTGCTCAATGGCGGCGTGCTCGACGGCGCTCGGCTGCTCAGCCCCAAGACCGTCGAGCTGATGACCTCCAACCACGTCGGCGCGCTCTATTCGGGCGGCGCGTTCGGGTTCGGCCTCGGCTTCGAGATCACCGAGCACGTCGGGCGGTCAGGACGCCAGGGCTCGGTCGGCGAGTTCAGCTGGGGCGGCGCGTATCACACGAAGTTCTGGGTCGACCCCATCGAGAAGCTGGTGGTGGTGTTCATGACCCAGCTGCTGCCCGCCGGCGGCTCCGACGCGCACAGCACCCTGCGACAGCTGGTCTACTCGGCCATCGTCGACGCCCCGGACGCCAGGCCGGCCCCCGCGCTCAAGAAAGCCAGTTGAGGACGGAAGAGAAAGGACGGAGGAAAGAAGAGGGAGGACGGAGGTAGGACCGAGTTCAGAGGTCGAAGGTCTCCTCTGTCCTACCTCTCTCCTCAGTCCTCCGTCCTACCTCCGTCCTCCTTCCTCGGTCCTCCGTCCTGTCGGGGGTTTCTACTGGGGAAGTGGAGACTGCCCGGTGGCGGAGTGTGGCGGGTGGATGCCGAGCAGGTCGCTGACCAGCGGGGCGACGTCGATGGCGCGGGTGACGGGCCATCGCCCTCCCGCGGGCAGCCCCGGACCCGCGGCGATCAGGATGCCGTGCATGTCCGGACGCGTGGGCAGATAGCCGTGTTCGCCGGTCGGGCGCGGGCGGCGGCGGACCAGCGGGCCGTCGCCCATCGTGGTCGCCATCATGAAGCCCGGACGCGCGTCGAAGCAGGCGTCGTGGCCGTTGGGGCCGCCGAACCCGAGGCGCTCGCGGTCAGCCGGTGTCCAGAACGCGTCGGTGATGACCGGCCGGGCATCGCCCTCCGCCCGTATCCCCCGCAGGACCGTCACGGCACGCGCGAGGACGGCCTCCCGCTGCCCCACCGGGACCAGGCCGCCCTTCCAGTCATCGGTGTGGATGCGCAGGCAGTTGCGTCCGAAGAGGACCTGCGATCGGGCCGGGTCGATCCGTCCCCTGGCGTCGACGGCCATCAGGCCGGCGGCGCGCAGGGCGAGGTTGACGCGTACCTCGTGGGTGACGGGCGCCATGCCGTGGTCGCTGACGAAGACGAGGTGGTCGCGATCGGAGACGAAACCGGCATAGGTCTCGACCGCCCGGTCGACCAGCTGATACCCCCAGCGACGCAGCGGCTCGTAGCGGGCATCGTCGCGCGCGTGTCCGATCCACGCGTGGTCCATCTCGTCCGGCATGCTGACGTAGCCCAGGAAGAAGCGCGGCGCGTGCGTGTGCCAGAGATGCTGCGCCTGACGGATGGTCTGGCGGATCCCGAGCTCCAGCGTCTCCAGATACCGCCGCTCCCGCCGGCCGTCGCCGCCCTGCCACAGCGCGAGGCCACCCACGCCCTCCCGCTCCCACGGCTCGTCGTCGCCGTTGCCGACGAATCCGCCCGTGGCCTCGAGCAGGGCGATGGACTCGGCCCGCGAGACGACACGTCCGCGGGACAAGACCGACTCCTGCAGTTGCGACTGGAACAGCACCAGCGACCGCCCGTCGGCCGAGGCCTCGAACAGACGGAAGTAGGCCATCACGGGCGGCACGCCGGGCACATCCACGAGCAGGCCGTCGCTGAAGTGCCTCGCCAGCGAGCGGCCCCTTGGCGGCTCGTGTTCGGTCGGGACGAGCGGCACGTCTACGGCGCGCGTCGTCCCATCCAGGTGGACGCGCAGCGCCGACGCCTGATGCGGACCGCGCCGCAGCGCCGCACGGAACGTCACCGGACCCGCCACCCAGGAGAAGCACCGCACGGCCCTGTCGCCCGATGCGCAGCGGCGACGGGTGACATCTGCCGGGCCAAGCCATCGCGACGGGGCGACGACGGGGGCCTGGTAGCCGTGCAGCACCACGGGAGGTGCGACCATCGCCGCGCCGGTGAGGTCGTCGCGCAGGGGGAACACCTGCGTGGCCTGCTGCGCCACCGTCGAAACGCCCTGCCTGGCGGCAGCCACCCACAGCGGTTCTGCGCGGAGGCCGTCGGAGCGGTAGCCCGACACGGTCGCCGAGGCCAGGCGTTCGCCCCGCGGCGGCAGCGGCATGTCGTTGCCCGTGATGCCGTTGGTGTCGCCCCACGCGCCCGTCCAGAGCGCCGCATGCGTGTTGGCGGTCGTGCTGGGCATGTGTGGAATCAGACCGTCGGCCATGACGCCGCGGGCGCGCAGGGCTCGAAGCGTGCGCAACTCGTCGCTCACGGGATCGTCGAGGAACAACCGGGTGCCCATGCCGTCCAGACTGATGAGCACCACGCGGCCGGGCGGCGCCTGCGACGATGTGAGGGTCGACGAGGCCGACGCCCCGGTCAGGAGCGCCGTCAGCAGACCGAGCAGAGCCAGGCGCCGGGCAGGCGGAGACGACGGCACGCCTCCGAGGATACGATCGCGCGCATGACCGCTGACGATCTCCGGGCACTCGCCGCGATGCCCACCGCCGTCCTGCCCGAAGTGCTCGCCCTGTGGCACGACGCGCAGGGCGACTGGGACCAGGCGCACGTGGTGGTGCAGGACCTGGAGACCCGCGACGCGGCGTGGGTGCACGCCTACCTGCACCGCAAGGAAGGTGATGCGTCCAACGCCCGCTACTGGTATGGCCGGGCCGGCCAACCGGTCTTCCGCGGCTCGCTCGACGAGGAGTGGACACACATCGCGGACGCCTTGCTGGCGCGCTGACGCGTCCTCGGGTCCTCGCTGCCCGGTGCCCGGTGCCCGGTGCCCGGTTCCCGGTTTCCGGTTTCCGGTTTCCGGTTTCCGCCCCCTAGAAACTCACCCCCGTGCTGAGGTGGACACGAGTACTCCGCCCAAGACCGCGGGCGACGCTCAGCTGCCACTGGAAGACCGGGCTCACGGCGAAGATGCCGGCGCCGACGCCTTCCTCACGACCAGCGTTCCGCCAGCGCTGCCCGTGGTCCCAGATGGCCCCCGTGTCGTAGAACGCCATGACGCCCAGGCGGGTCGATCGCAGCACCGAGGTGATCGGCGCGCGCGCCTCGACGGTCGCCGCCCACAGGTTGTCGCCCACGGCCGACCCGGCGCGGATACCGCGGAGGGTGTCGGCGCCACCGAAGATCGGCTTGGCGTAGGCCGGCAGCGGGCCGTCGGTGGCATCGACCTGCAGACGGGCCGCCAGCACCACCTGCCCGATCACGCCGAGATACCCGCGGACGTCGTGCTGCCAGCGGCTGCGCCCGCCGGTGGGCACATCGGACTGCTCGGGCCGTGCGAAGGACAGCCGGCTCCATGACGAGCGCGCGTACACCGCATTGCGCGGGAACCCTGGATCGCGGCGGGTGTCGATCAAGGCGAACACGCCGCCGCTCGTCATCCGATCGTCCACCTTGCCGAACGACACGCTGGCGGTGCCGACTGTGGCACCTGCCCCGACGAAGGCGCGCGGCCGGATGCTGATCTCGGCGTCGACATACCGGCGGAACTGGCCCTGGTCGAAGAACGGATGCTCCTGTCGCCACAACCCGGCCGAACCCCGCACGCGCGTGAGCGCGCCACGACCGGCGACCGGACCTGACGTGAACGTCCGCTCGCCCTCCAGCGCCAACTGCCGCGTGCCACCCCAGGAGGCCGGCACCGACAGGCGCGACGTCGACTGCGCCCCACCGACCAACGAGGTCCGCACCCCGTACGTGAGTCCGTACCCGTCGCGGACGTTCAGGATCGGCAGGAACATCGTCTGGCTGCGCAGTCGACCGAGCGGCCCAGGAATGGGTGGCAGGCCGACGTCGATGGGCCTCACCGACGCGTGCTCGGCGACGAGGATGATCAGCGCGACCTGCGAGGGGTCGTCGATCGAGCGCGCGCGCTGCCGGATCTCGACACGAGCGAACCTGCCGCTGTCCGCGAGACGCTGCTGCGCGGCCGCCACGTCACTCGGCGCGAGCGGGGCGCCGACGACGATCGCGGCGATGCGGAGTACCTCGTCATCGGGTGTCGAGTGATTGCCGTGTACACGCACGACCGTGACGATGAGAGGAGCGGTGGGCGACGCGGGCGCAGGTTGCGCCAGGGCCGACGACGGGCCCGCCCCCAGCCACACGCACAGGCACGCCGCCGCGGCGAGACGGGCGCACCCGGTCACTTGTCGTCCTTGACGCGAAAGCGCATCTGCACGTCAGTCTGCCGATAGTCGCGGAAGCGACGGGCGTACTCGGCGCGGTACGAGCCGTTCGCCAGGGTGATGCCGCCCTCGACGGTCAGCGATTCCGGCAGCCAGACGCCCGGGAAGGGCTGGCCCATCGTCATGGTGGCGCGGGCCGCGTCGAGGCGGACGAGGGAACGCCCGGGCAGGAAGTTGAAGTCGACGTTGTCGAAGGTGTAGCGCACCACCTGATCCACGGCGGGGTCGACCCACAACGTGACGAGCGTGACCTTGTTCAAGGCCTGCTCGATGCGGACGTCCTCCTCGTCCTCGTCGTCGTCGACGTCGCGGAGCGGGCGGCCTTCGGCCTCGGCCTTGCGCCGGGCCTCGTCGCGCTCGCGGCGCTCCTCCTCGAAGGCCTCGGCGAAGAGGCGCGTCGGGTAGTACTCGATGCGGAGGACCTCGCGGCCAGCGAGCGTCTCGCGCCCCACGAAGAAGTAGTTGCCTGGCTCGAACCTGAAGCGGAGGAACTGCACTTCGGAGATGAAGCGTGGCTCCCCACTGCGCATCGCGTCCACGTCGGCCGCGGCCCCGGAGGCCGCGGCGGCCTCGCGGCGCTTCGTGGCCTTCTCGGCACGACGCGTCTCTTCCTCGTCCCAGTCGGCCTCGGCCTTGCGACGGTCGGCCTCACCGACGGTGACGCCGTCGATGCGCACCGGACTTCGCACCGCCCGACCCTCACGGGCCACCCACAGGTACTCCCGCTCGCTGCCGAACATCGGCGCGCCGTCGGGGCCGAGGAGACGAAAGTGCTCCCGCTCGGCCAGCAGGTACTCCTGCAGCCGCCGCCAGCTCTGGTCGCGGTTGGCGAGGACGCGCGCCATCAGCGCGTCGAGATCCGAGGGCTGCGCCCGCTCGGCGGTCGAAGGGGCGGCTGGCTGCGCGGGCGCGCCGGTCTGGAGTGGCGTCAGGACGAACCACAGGGCACAGAGGAGTGGATTGGGGAACACGCGCACCTCGACTTACACAGTACGAGTCCAGCGACTCATCCGGGTGCATTGGTATTGGGCATGGCCAGGAAGAGTTGCTCCCTATTGACGACCATACAGGTCGGATATATCGTTAGCGCGGATCCTAAATCGAGACTGTGTCTCATTTAGATGGATCCAGCCTGTTCCGTGGCTGTTCGATGACTGTTCCGTGGCAGTGACGTGAAAAGACTGCGGCGGTCCATTCTGCCCCGCGTTCCCGGTCGGGCGCGCTCGTATGGTGAGGATCATGACGCTCCCGCTTCGTCGTTTCGTCTTCTGGATGCACCTGATCGCCGGCGTCGCCGCAGCCGCGGTGATCCTCCTCATGTCGGTCACCGGCGTGGTGCTCGCCTACGAGAAGCAGATCATCCGCTGGGCCGACGGCGTCTCGGGTCCGCCCGCCACCCCGGGCCAGGCGCGCCTGCCGGTCGACGACCTGGTCGCCCGGGCTGCCGCCGTGCATCCCGAGGCGGCGCCCGGCCTGGTCACCGTCCGTCGCGACGTGAACGCGCCGGTCGAGGTGAACTTCGGCCAGAAGGGCTCCGTGTTCGTGCATGCCTACACGGGCGAGATTCTCGGCACCGGGTCGGCCCGCACGCGCGCCTTCTTCCGCTCGACGATGGAGTGGCATCGCTGGCTGGCGCTCAAGGACGCCAGCCGCCCGGTCGGCAAGGCCATCACGGGGATCAGCAACCTCGTCTTCCTGTTCATCGTGATCAGCGGCTTCTACCTGTGGTGGCCACGGACCTGGACCTGGACGCAGTTCCGGCAGGTGCTCTGGTTCCGCGGGGGGCTCTCGAGCAAGGCCCGGGACTTCAACTGGCACCACGTGATCGGCTACTGGAGCCTGGTGCCGCTCGCCGTCATCGTCTGGTCGGGCGTCGTCATCGGCTATCCGTGGGCGAGCAACCTCACGTTCCGGATGGTGGGCGAAACGCCGCCGCAGGCAGGCCCGGCCCGGCCCGGCGGACCTGGGGGGCCCGGCGGTCCCGGCGGCGCACCGCGAGGTGAGGGCGGCGGGGCGCCGAGTGGCGAAGCCCCTGAGGCGCGCTACCTGACCACCGACGCCCTGTTCGCCCGAGCGGCGACACGCGACGCGGCGTGGACGATCCTCAGCGCGCGGGTGCCGACGCCGCGCGACACGACGCTGCAGGTGACGGTGGATACGGGCACGGGAGCGCAGCCGCAGAAGAAGGGCACGCTGCAGCTCGATCGCGTGACGGGCGAGACGAAGAAGTGGGAGGGGTTCGAGGCACAGAGCCGGGGCCGGCAGTGGCGCTCCTGGATGCGCTTCGTGCACACCGGCGAGTACTACGGCCTGGTGGGCCAGACCATCGCCTGCGTGGTGACCGCCGCGTCCGTGGTCCTCATCTGGACCGGCCTCGCGCTGACCTGGCGCCGCTTCCGCGCGTGGCGCGCCCGCGCCGCCGCCCCCAGGAAAGCCCCCGCGGCCGCCTAGAAGACCAGGGCGGCGCGAGGACGGAGGCGCGAGGACGGAGGAAAGAGGAATGAGGACGGAGGTAGGACGGAGGGAGGAGGTTGGAGGAGATTGGAGGAGGTTGGAGGAGGTTTGAAGAAGCGCACCTGCCCTCCTTCCTCGTACCTCTGACCTACTTCCCTCCTCTTTCCTCGGTCCTCCGTCCTCGTCGAGGTCTTACGCCAGGGCCCACCCCTGACGGTACTGGCGGCGGAGGAACTGCTCGGCCTCGGGCGCGTTGGTGATCTTCATGGTCGCGCCGTCGTACTGGATCTTCTTGCCGGCGTTCAGGGCGACCACGCCGAGCAGCATGATCTCGGTCAGCTTGGCCGCGTACGAGAACGGTGACGTCGTCTCCTGGCGACCACGGATGGCGTCGATCCAGTTGATCTCGTGCGAGGTCGTGATGCGCTTGTAGGTCTGGGGCGGCTTGGGCGCGTTGGCCAGCGGACCGAGCAACCGCGGGTTCTGCGCATACGTGCCGTGCAGCAGCTTGCCCTTGCTCCCGATGTAGAGCACGCCACCGCCCTTGTCGAACTCCTCGGTGCCCATCTCCTCGGGCTTGGGCGGCAGCAGACCCCCGTCGAACCACGTCACCTTCACGGCCGGCTTGGCGCCGCGCGCCGGGAACTCGTAGTAGGTGGTGGTCGCCATCGGGTACGTCGCCTTGTTGTACGGCGTGGACTGCGTCTCGACCGACGTCGGGTAGCCGAGGTCGAGCGCCCAGACGGCGTGATCGATCAGGTGCGCGCCCATGTCGCCGATCGCGCCGACACCCCAGTCCGTCCAGCCGCGCCAGTTGAACGGGTGGTAGACCGGGTGGTACTCGATCTGCGGGGCGGGACCGAGGAACAGATCCCACGCCAGCTTGTCGGGCACGGCATGCGGCGCGGCCTGCATCGTGCCGGCGAGCTTGTCCATGACGAACCGCAGATTCCAGGGCTGCGAGGCGTCAGGGCTCGCCGTCATCTTCGACGGCTCGGGACGCGGAATCCCCTGCGGCCAGTACGCAAGCGGCCGGTTGGTCCAGATGTGCACCTCGCGCACGTCGCCGATGGTCCCCGACTGGATGTACTCGTTCACCAGTCGGGCGTCGTCGGACGAGTGGCCCTGGTTGCCCATCTGCGTGACGACCTTCGTGTCGATCGCCTTCTTCGCGAGCGCCCGGCACTCCTCGACCGACCAAGCCAGCGGCTTCTGCACGTAGACGTGCTTGCCCAGACTCATCGCCGCCGTCGCGATCACCGCGTGCGTGTGATCGGGCGTGGCGATCATCACCGCATCGATGTCCTTCTGCTTCTCGAGCATCTCGCGGTAGTCGACGTACCGCGTCGCCTTGCCGGCCTTGGCCGCCAGCTGCTTCAGGCTCTCGATCTGTGCCTGCGCGCGCTGCCGCTGCTCGGGCGTCGGCGCCGGAGTGGCCTCCGCGAGCCGCTTCTCGGCCGCCGCCACCTGCTGCGGGATGCCGTCATAGGCCTTGCCGGCAAAGCCCCAGTCCACGTCGCAGAGCGCCACGATGTTCTGGCTCGCGAGGTTGGTCATGTTCGACCGGCCCATGCCACCGACACCGACCCCGGCGACGTTCACCAGATCGCTCGGTGCCGTCTGCCCCTTGCCCAGCACGTGGCGCGGAACGATGGTGAGGCCGGCGGCGGCCATGCCGGCGGCGCGAACGAACTCGCGGCGCGGAAGACCTTGAGGGGCGGTGCTGTTCTGGTCACTCATGCGAGAGCACTCCTTGATGGCGGCACTATTTCTTCGGCTTCATGCCCGGCGAGTTCCACTTGATGACGTGGTACGTCGCCGGCACGGTGCCGACATTGCGGATGGCATGCAGCTGGTTGGCGGCCTGGAAGATCACCGAGCCGGGGCCGACGACCTGCGTGCGATCGCCGAGGAAGGTCTCGACGGTGCCTTCGCGGACGATCAGGACCTCTTCGTCGGGATGCTTGTGGGGCGCATGTGGAGACTGCCCGGGTTGCAGCGTCGTGATGTGCAGCTCGAGCTCGTCGAGCGTGGCGGTGCGGTGCTCGAAGACCTGACGCACCTCGCCGACCTTCGTCGGACGGGCCGTCATGTCCTTCCAGTCCACTGCGCGCGATCCCATCACCTCGTCGGCGGCGCCCCGGGCGAACGTCGCGCCGGCCGCGCCGATGGCGATGCCGAGTCCGAGTGCCACTCCCACTGCCGTGTGCTTCATGACCGTCCCTCCGAAGCCTGCAGTGTAGTGCAGGGCCGGGGAGACGGCGCTAGTCGGCGTCTGCGAAGAGGTCGTGATCGACGGCTGGGCCGAACACCGCGCGACCATTCACCATCGCGCACGCGGGCTGGATGAGGTGCCCGTCCTCGGAGAACCGCAGCGGCACGCCCTTGTGGCCGTCGACGCGCAACGCCAGAAGGTCGTCCTCGCCGGCCTCGGCCCGCAGCGCCACGTCGACGGCGACCTTCACCGCCATCCAGCCGCGCCACGCCGCTTCGTCCATCGGCACACCGGTGCGACGGGCAAACCGGGTGGTCAGGGCGATCGCCTCCGGGGTGTCGAGCGTCGGGTGCCAGTCCAGGGAGCTCACCGGCCCGCGACGCGCGGACAGCGGGGACGCGACCGACCAGGCGTCGGGCCGCCACTCGACCAGTGGGCACGTATAGATGCGGGGTCCGGACGATATCGTCCCGTGGACGGGATGACGGTCGTCCTCGATCGTCACGACGACCTGCACGGCCATCGTCGACGACGCGTCGGCAGCCGCCGCGGCGTCCGTCGTCCGATGAACCACCACGGACGTCTGCTGGGCCTGCGCCACCCGCGCCACGTCGTCGAGGCCGAGTTCGACCCCGGCGCGCAGCGACGCGGCCTCGTCGTCACGCGCCGTCAGATCACGCACCACGAGAGGGACCGGCCGGACCGCCGCCTGAGACGAGGCCCAGCCTGACAGGAGCAGGCCAGGCACGGCCAGGCCGACGGTTCGCAGATAGGCGCGACGCTTCATCCGGCGCTATCTGTGCAGCATTCCTGCCATGTGGCGGTGCGGACGAGACGGCCCATGAAAGGCCATTCCTCGCCCGCAAGGGTGTTCAATCTCTGAACAGGCGTCGCACATCCCTACGGATGAGGAGGCTGGTCAGGGTGTCATGACGACCTTCAGGCACTCATCCTCCTTGCCCGAGAAGGTGCTGTACCCCTCCGACACCTGATCGAGGGACAGGCGGTGCGTGATGACGAAGGACGGATCGATCTCGCCGCTGCGGATCCGCTCGAGCAGGGGGCGCATGTAGCGGTGCACGTGGGTCTGCCCCGACTTGATCGTCAGGGCCCGATTGACGATGGCGCCCATCGGGAACTTGTCGATGAAGCCCCCGTAGACGCCCGCCACCGAGATGGTGCCCCCGCTGCGGCAGTTCATGATGGCCTCGCGCAGCGCGACGGGACGATCCGTCTCGAGCATCATCATGGTCTTCGCCTTGTCGTAGGCCCCCTTCAGCCCGGGGGCATGCCCCTCCAGGCCGACGGCGTCGATGCAGTGGTCCGGGCCGCGTCCTGCCGTCATCTCGCGCAGCGCGTCGGACACCGACACGTCCTCGTAGTTGATGGTCTCTGCCCCGCCCTGCTCGGCAGCCACCCGCAGGCGGTACGGGAAGCGGTCGATGGCGATGACCTTGGCCGCCCCGAGCATGTACGCGCTCTTGATGGCGAACTGCCCGACCGGGCCGCATCCCCACACCGCGACCACGTCACCTTTCCTGATGCCGCAGGCTTCGGCCGCCATGAAGCCGGTCGGAAAGATGTCCGAGAGGAACAGCACCTGCTCGTCGGTCAGCTCCTCGGGCACCTTCAGGGGCCCGACGTCGGCAAAGGGCACCCGCGCGTACTCGGCCTGGCCGCCCGGGTACCCACCCATCAGGTGCGAGTAGCCGAAGATGCCGCAGGGCGCGTAGCCCCACAGCGCCTCGCCCATCGACGCATTCGGGTTGGAGTTCTCGCAGAGCGAGTACAGCTCGCGGCTGCAGGGCTCGCAATGACCGCAGGCGATCGGGAACGGCACCACCACGCGGTCCCCCTTGCGCAGGGTGGACACGCCCGTGCCCGTCTCCACCACCTCGCCCATGAACTCGTGGCCGATGATGTCGCCCTTCTTCATGGAGGGGATGAACCCGTTGTAGAGGTGCAGATCGGAGCCGCAGATGGCCGTGCTCGTGATCCGGATGATGGCGTCGCGCGGGTTGAGGATCCTGGGGTCCTCGACATGCTCGACGTGGATGTCCTGACGTCCGTGCCAGCAAGCGGCCTTCATGCGCGTCCTCCTTCGAGGCGCGCACCCGCGCCGACCAGTTCCGGAGACACACCCGCCATGGCGGCCACGTCCGCGACGTCACGCACGGGCCGAGCCGCGCGCTGCAGTCCGAGCCCCTCGGACAGCGGAATCTCTCCCGTCTCCATCAGCTGCTTGAAGCGGCGCAGGTCGTCCTTGATCTGCTGCCCCGGTTCCTGCCCGAAGAGCCAGGCGATGCCGCGGCCGAGCTGTCCGGCCGGTGGGCTGTACGTCAGGTGGACGTGCACCTCGGTGCCACGCCCGCCCGGCGCCTCCTGGAAGCGCACCGAGCCGCTGTTGTCGACGTCGGCATTCTCGAGCGACCGCCAGGCGATCCACTCGTTCTCGCGTTCGACCAGCGTCTCGGCATCCCACGACACACTCACCCCAGCCGGGCCGGTGGCCGTCCACCTGGTGCGACCCTCGGCCAGTGTCTCGACCGACGTCAGGTGTTGCATGAAGCGTGGGAGGTTCTCGTAGCCCTTCCAGAACGCGAACACCTCGGCGATGGGACGCCCGACCGTGACGGCCCGCTCGACGCTGACGTCGTGGCTGCGCTCGATGCCGAGCGCACGCCGGCTGTCCTGGTGATCCTGCAGCCCGCGGGCACAGATCAGGTCCAGCGCGGCGACGCCGGCGACCACCGCGGCAGCCATGGCCACACGCTGGTGGTTGGCCGAGTCCTCGTTGGCGGCGGCGCCGAGAAAGGCGAGATCGATGGCATCGCCACCGACACGCGACCAAGCCCATCCCGGCTGCTCCGGTTGCGTGAGCAGGCCGAGACCGCTGGCGATCTCGCGCGCGCCGAAGCCGCGAAGCACGCTCACGAGCCGTGGGTCGTCAGGAATACCGAAGAGCCGCGCCATGGTCCGCGGCGCCGCGATCTCTGCGGTGCCGAGCGCCAGACTGAACCAGCCGAGGCCGGCGGCCAATCGCTCGTGCGAGGGGCGCGCCTGCGCATACGTGTGCATGTCTCTGCTCCACGGGCACACGGCGATACGGTCCATCCGCATCGGGCACCCAACGGAGGGACTGCAAGCGAGGGGCCGCGCGCGATCAGGGCGTCGGCGAACTCTCCACCTGAGGCGAGACACGGCGGATGCTGGCGGCCAGTTCCTCCCGGGTCGCAGGCCGGCCCAGGGGCGTGACGACGAGCGTGCCGTCTTCCTTCCACTGCACCCGGACGGCATCGCCGACCTTGAGTCCGGAGAGGTCGAGCAGGAGATCGTCGAGCGTGATCGCGGCCGTCTCACCGACGCGCATGACCGAGGTGACCATCCCTCACGATCGGGGATTTCCCGGCGCGCGGTCAAACCGGGGCCGTGGCCCCGCCTGTCGCGTCACTCGCTCAGCACGCGGGCCGTCATCGTCGCGCTGGCGGCCGGCACCAGCCGCAGCCAGTGGCAGAGGAAGCCCGTCGGCAGGGCGTAACTCACGCCCTCGCCTCCTGGCACCGCCACCTCGTCGAGCGTCCACCAGGTGCCGTCGGCGAGCGCATCGATCTCGATGCGGACGACGATCGGCGTCGGGCGATCGTGCGACACCCTGAGGCGGGCGCACCGAAAGCCGGCCATGAGGTACGGATCGCTCGGCACCCCGGCCGAGACGGCCGTGCGATGCCACGGCCCGCCGTCGCCCGCCGGTACGCCGAGGGCGAACAGGTCGTCGATGGCCCCGAACCACAGGGCGCCGTCGCCGCCGGCGCCGCGCACGCAATGGTCGTCGTCTCGCGCATCCATGCGGACGCCCGCGAGCACGAGCAGGCCCCGCCACGTGGCGAAGTCGGTGATGCGCCGATCGTGCGAGGCGACCGGCTTCATCCGCCGAAAGTCGGGCGCGTGCCGCGTGCCCTGCCGCGGGATCTCGTAGAAGGTGCCGCCGTAGTTGGCCAGATAGCGCTCCGAGATCACCTCGCGCAGCCCACGTGCCTCGCCTGGGGGCAACGCCTGCGGGCGGCTGGGCAACCGCCAGCGCGCCCCGGCCTCGTCGATGACGAGCACCGACGCGGCATCGACCTGGTGATCGACGGCATACGTCCCGATCGCGGCGAGTTCGGCGGCGCGCTGCGGGGCATCGGGCACCGAGAAGACGAGGCGCTCGTCGACTTCGAGATAGGTCGTGGTGCCTGGCGCAGGCCCGCTGCCGCCCGAGCGGCGGACGGCGAGCACGGTGAGATCCCGCGAATGCGCCGCGGGCCGGATCACGCCCCCCACCCACGCGCCGCGATCGCTGGTGCGCGCCAGGCTCTCGAACGTGTCACGCCCTCCCGGCGGCTCGGGCGCGGCGCTCGTCAGATGGGCGTAGGCGGTACAGGTCGCGGAGTGCAGGGCGCGGGTCCGAATCCACGCCACCTCGTCACCGGCAATCCCCACGCCGTCCACACGCCCCGCGGCCACGTGCACGCGCGCCAGTTCGCGCCACGGCCCCTCGGCGTCGGCCGCCCCGTCGACCACGACGGTGACAGCGGTCGCGGCGTCGTGCGCCAGATGGAGCCAGGTGCGGTCGTAGCCGCCGACCAGCAGCGCCTCGCTGGTCATCTCGGGCGTGACGGCGTCGCGCACCCACGGGCCGCCCCATCCGTATCGCGGCCCGAAGCGCGTCCCGAGATCGGCGCGATCGATGAAGCGCAGGTTCGACTGCGGTCTGGCCGCCAGGGGATTCTGCAGGATCGACGTGTCGTCGCCGGCGAGCACCACCTGACCTCGCCACGCGCAGAAGTCCGTCGTGTAGTGGAGGTGCGTGGCCAGCGGCACCAGTCCACGCGCGGTCGCGGCCCCGAAGTCACGCGGCAGCGCGAAGAACGTGCCGTGCATGTTCATGAGCAGGGGGCCCTCGCCGATGTCGCGGATGCGCGGCCATTCGGTGAACCAGCCGTGCGTCGGGTCGTACGTGTAGCTGCCCTTGGGCACCCGATGCGTGCGCCATCCCTGCCGCGTGCGCACCTGCAGGAGGACGGACCGCCGATCCCACCCCATGCTCCACAACGGCGCGCCGTCGGCGTGGTCTCCCGTGAGGCCGCCCGGCCCGATGACCTCCGTATGCGGCCGCCGACTGACGATCTCCCAGCGGCTGCCGTCGTACTCGGCCAGCACGCCGGCGTCTTCCTCGCCGCGACTCCACGTCGCCTCCGGCGCTTCCCAGACGAGCGTGTCCAGGTCGCCCGATCGGAGTTCCCCGTTGTTGGCCATCACCAGCCGGCCGTACGCCGTGGCCGCGCCCTTGGCGTGCCAGCCAGGCACCGGCTTCACGAAGAGGCGTCGCGCCTCGAGCGTGTGCACGTCGAGCTCCCAGATGGGGCCCTCCATGTCGATCAGGTAGACGGCCCGCGACGGGTGCTGCAGATGCCGGGCGACGGCGGTGATGCGGGCCGAGAAGCCCGACGAGAAATCGACCGCGCGGACCCGCCGCGCCTGATCGATGACATACGGCCCCATCACGAGCTGCCGCGACTCGCGATGGATCATCCGACCGGCGTGCGTGCCGCCGACGCTCTCGGCGCGCACCACGACGTCGAGCTGATCGTCGATCTCGTACAGCTTGTCGGCACTGCCGGTGCGGCGGTGCGGCGGGTACGTCATCACCCACAGACGTCCGGCCCAGGGCACCACCGCGCCGATGCCGCATTCGTTGTCCTGCGTCGCGCCCCCGTCGTTGAACACCGCCAGATGCGGGTGGATGCCGCTGCGGACGCGCCACGGCGACCCGGACGTCTCGCGACGACTCTGTGTGCCCCCACGCACGGCGGTCGCCGACGACGAGAGCAGGGCGAGGCCAGAACACAGCCGCCCGAAGGCGCGACGCGACAGGGACATGCGCGCTATTGGAGCAGACGCGCGCGACGAAGGCGAGGACGGGCGGGAGGGGGGAGCGGGAGGAGGCGAGGGCGCGAACGGGGGAGGGACCGTACGCGGTGGGCTGCACACTCAGGTGGCGGTGGAGTCCACGGACTCGCCGTCGGGCGACGCGCGCGCCGGTCCCCTCAGCACACCCATGTCGAGCAGCACCTGTTGCACCAGGTGGCGCCCCAGACCTGTCTCGCGAGCCAGCGCCCGCACGCTCGGTGCACGGCCTGATGCCGTGGCTGCGAGGCAGTCGGCGATGACCTGGCGGGCGTGATCACGCGCGCGCCGCGGCCGGCCCGGTCGTGGCGCATCGACGGTCAGGGCCTCGAGTCCCCCGAACCGAAAGCGATCCCGCCACAAGCGAATGGTGGGCTCGCTGATGGCCAGCACCTGCGACGCACGGTGTACCGACGCTCCGGACGCCAGTTGGAGCACGATCCGGCTGCGGCGAAGCAGACGGGGAGACGTCTCGGGTGACGACACCCAGCGAATCAGCTGCTCGCGTTGATACTCGCTCAAGACGATCGGCACTCTCCGGGTAACTGACACGAACGTGGCTCCCTCCTGAGGTGGCTCGGTCCATGGGCGCGAGACGCCCGACGAGGCACCCCTCCCCGGGAGGTGCCGCGCAGCCCCAAGAGGGCCTGCGTACGCGGGTGGCTCGTGAAGTGTGGGAGTGTCATAACGCAAAAAGCCGAGTTGTATGCAAGAAAATGCACACAAGCTCGGCCATGTGACCTTCTTGCACCCGGATCGCGGCCACTAGTCTCCTTGCCAGAAGACTAATGGGCCCCATCACGCACGTTTGCCCTTCAGGCTCAGCGACCCGACCTTCTGCCCGCAGCTCACCGAGCCGGAGGCCTGGCCCCCCTCGACCGTGATGGAGATGGCGCCGCAGCCGAACCTGGCCTGCTTCTCGATCATGGCCTCGGGGTTGGCCGTCATGGCCTCCATCTCTTTCGTCATGCGGTCACCGACCTCCTCCATCCGCTTCTCGAACGCCGCACGCTCCTTCGCCGACATCTTCATGAAGGCGGCAGGGTCGGCCATCTTCGAGACCAGCTCCTGGTACTCCTGCATGGCGGTCCCGGTGCCCCCCGCCTGCAGACTGACGGTGTAGGTCGGTCCGGGACGATCGCTGGCCGACACCGTGAGTGGCCCGGTCATCGTCTCGAACGGCGTGGCACTTCCGGGTGTGAAGTACTCCGCGCGATACGACAGCGAGGCCGTCTCGCCATCGACCAGCCACGTCCTGGCGTCCGGTGTCAGCGTCACCGTCCACCCGTTGCTGGCGGTGAACGTGAACGCCGGTCTGGCCCCAATCACGACGGCGCCGCGGCGACTCCACGCGCCGCTCACCGGCGTGTAGGCGAACACGCGCACGAAGGCCGGCAGGGCGTCGGCCGCGACCGTCGTGGTCGCCGCAAACGACGTGGCCGACACGGCGCCCGGCGTCAGCGTGATCTGGTCGTGGTCGGTCAGGAACGTGGTCTTCGGGCCGAACGTGCCGCTGCAGGTCAGCGGCGCCGACGCGCCCGGGGCGACGACGGCGGCCTTGCACAGTGCGAGTTCCGGCGTCGGGTACTTGTCGTACAGCGCCTTGGCGCCGCGGACAGGGTCGAGCCCTTCGGCCTGCCGCGCCACCCGCCACTCGCCCCTGAGCCTGGCCATCTCGGCGTCGTACTTCGACGTCAACCCGGCCGCCTTCACGAGTACGCCCGCCAGTCCCACGGCCAGCACCATCGTCAGCACGCGCTGCGCGCGCCTGTGTCGTCTCTCCATGTGTCCTCCACCCGATGCGGCGCGTGACGGACGGCGCGGAGCCGGCGGCCTGCGGGTACACCGAGTGGGTGGTCAGCGGCCGTTCAAACGTGACCCGTGTCGGTCGTCACGGGCGCCGACTCCGCCGACGACGCCTGCAGGGCGATGGCGATGGCGACCCACCACCAGACCAGCTCGGTGGGGCGCGCCAGCGGGAAGTCGACAAGGGCGCAGGCCGCACCGGCGACCATCGCGGCCGTCGCGCCGGCGAGGACCGGGGACGCGGGGCGCGCCCGGCGGATGGCCACGACGAGCACGGCGATCAGGGGAGCGAGCAGCGACAGCAGGCCTGGCACACCGCGTTCGACCAGCGCCTCGAGGTAGTCGTTGTGGACGTGGTCCGTCAGTCCCGCGAATCGGCGGTCGCGCACCCCGTCTCGCGCGGCCTCCTTCTGCCAGCGCGGGAACTGCAACGTGACGGCACCGGGTCCGTGGCCCACGAACGGGGCCTCCCAGGCGCGGGGAGAGACGACGCGCCAGAGGTAGACGCGACCGGCGGCCGTGGTGTCGATCGGACGCGCGGGGGACACGGCGATGGCCACGCCGGCGAACAGGGCGACGGCAGCCACGCCGATGCGCACCCGGCGTGACCAGCGCAGGAAGGCGTAGACGGCCACCGCGGCGCCGAGGCCGAGCACGGCGCCCCGTGACCCGGTGGCGATCAGTGCGGTGGCCAGGACCACCAGCGCGGTCCAGGCGAGCCGACGCCGCATGGACGTCGATGCGCTGGCGGCCAGCGCCAGGGTCATCGCCAGGCTCATGGCGGCCAGGACGCCGACGAAGTTCGGGTTGCCGAGCGTGCCGTAGACGCGCATGCGGACGCTGGCCCCGTCGATTGGCGCGTGCCAGCCGAGGAGCAGGAACGGGTCGAGGCCTGCCCACTGCGCGAGGGCCACCACGCTACAGGCCGTCGCCCCCAGCACCTGGGCCGTCATGAGCGGCAGTGGCGCGACCCCGCCACGCACGAGGGCGAGGGCGAAGAGCGGTGCCGCCACACCGAGGACCACCGGTGGAAACGCCGGGAGCGGTGCGGCAAGGCCCGCCAGCAGAAACGCGGAGATCCACCCGACCGCCGTCCAGCGCAGCACCGGGGGCAGGGGCGCCGACGGGCCGCTCGACGGGATGGCGAGCAGCGCGACCGTCGAGCCCACGAGCCAGATGAGCTTGGGGGATGAGAAGGGCGTCTCGAGGCCGGGCCACACCGCCAGCGGCAGGAGCGCCAGGCACGCCGGGCCGATCCAGGCGCGGAGCCGTGTCATCGCACAAACTCTCTCATACGCCTCTCACGACGATCTGCAACAGTGTGGGCGTGAAGACCACTCGCATGGCGTCTGCCGTGCTGGGCGCGAGCCTGTGCCTGCCCCTGGTGGCGGCCGCCCAGGTCGTGCCCGGCCGTGCGCCACTCCCCTCCGATCCGCCGGCGCCGTCGGGCGCACCGCTCACGCTGGACGCCGCGCTCGCCCTGGCCCGCCAGTACGCGCCTGCCGTGCGTGCGGCGCAGGCGCGCGC